>JBKJLR010000328.1:0-3503 GCA_046596865.1 Chitinophagaceae bacterium | reverse complement strand
CGGTCCTTATACGCAGCGTTACATCGGCAGCATGGTATCAGATGTTCACCGCAACCTGATCAAGGGTGGTATATTTATGTATCCCGGTACTACCGATAAGCCAAAGGGAAAACTTCGGTTGTTGTATGAGTGTAATCCGTTTGCTTTTATTTTGGCAGTGGCTGGTGGCAAAGCTACAAATGGGAAAATCAGGATCCTTGACATACAACCGACGGAACTTCATCAGCGGACACCCATGTTTATTGGTAGTAAATTGATGATGGAAGAATTGGAAACCTACCTTGTCTAATCCCGTTACTTACAGCAGATGTAAAAATGGAGTTATCTTTATATCAATAAATTAAAATGGCAGCAACGATCATTTCTGTTAAAAACCTGGTGAAGAATTACGGAAATTTCCAGGCAGTAAAAGGAATTTCTTTTGATGTATATGAAGGAGAGATATTTGGATTGCTGGGCCCTAATGGAGCCGGAAAATCAACCACCCTTGAGATTATTGAAACCCTGCGGCCTAAAACCAGTGGCGAAGTAATGGTGGACGGTATATCTCTTGATAAACAACCCAACGAGATAAAAAAAATAATCGGTGTGCAATTGCAGACAAGCGGTTATTACCCCGGACTAAATCTTTTGCAGTTGATCCAATTATTCTGTGGCTTGTATAACAGGGATGTTGACCCCATGCAACTCCTGGAAATGGTGAATCTGAAAGACAAAGCAAAATCAAAAGTCAAAGAACTAAGTGGTGGACAGAAACAACGATTTTCAGTAGCAACAACATTGATCAATGAGCCAAGAATTATTTTTCTGGATGAACCAACAACCGGCCTTGACCCACAGGCAAGAAGAAGCCTTTGGGAATTAGTGAAAAACATAAGGGAAAGAGGAACCACTGTTATCATTACTACTCACTATATGGATGAAGCAGAATATTTATGCGACAGGGTAGCCATCATTGATTCAGGAAATATCGTAGCGTTGGATAGCCCCGATAAATTAATTGACAACCTGATAGCGACAGGATTTGAGCGGCCAAAGGAAATGAAACTGGCTAACCTGGAAGATGTATTCATTAAGCTGACCGGGCATTCATTGAGAGAGGCGTAAAATCCTGTTTCTGAAAGAAGCTAGTCATTGAGTTATGTTACAAAATAAACTAAAACAATATATGCAAGGAAAAATTGAAGATCAGAAAGCTGCCGGAGCAACTTTCATGACAGACAACACCAGCAAAGAGGGTGTAAAAGAATTGCCCGGTGGCATCCAGTACGAGGTAATTAAAGAAGGAACCGGAGCTCAACCGGAATTAAGGGATAAAGTAAAAGCCCATTACAAAGGCACATTACTTGATGGAAAAGAGTTTGATAATTCGTTTAAAAGAGGCCAGCCCTTTTCTGCTCCTTTAACTGCCCTGATTAAAGGCTGGCAGATTGCTTTGCCATTAATGAAGGAAGGAAGTCATTGGCGGCTGTGGATACCATCCGATCTGGCGTACGGTGACAGGGGAGCTGGCAGTGATATTCCGGGTGGCGCAACATTAATATTTGAAGTAGAGTTATTAGAAGTTATAAAATAAAAATAATGTATGCCAGCACTTGCCATTGATCCCCGATATCCTATAGGTGAATATGCACCAAAGCCATTTTCAATTGGACAGAAAATAGAATGGATGGCTGATATTAAGTTTTTGCCATTACAACTTGAAAATGCTATTCTTAATCTCGATGAAGCACAGTTACAGACTCCTTACCGGGAGGGTGGATGGACAGTTCATCAGTTGGTGCATCATGTGGCAGACAGTCATATGAATGCTTATATACGGTTTAAAGTTGGACTTACAGAAGACAATCCGGCTATTAAAGCTTATGACGAAAAACTTTGGTCAGAAATGCATGATGTGCAAAAGCTGCCGGTAAATATTTCCATCACTTTACTTCATGCTTTACATGCCCGCTGGCATGAAGCATTGAAATATGTAAAGGATGATGAATGGAATAACAGAACCGTTTTTCACCCGGAACATAAAAAGACAATGCGGCTCTGGTACCTCTTAGGTCTGTATGCATGGCATGGCAAACATCATGTGGCACATATTACAACTTTGAGAGAAAGCAAAGGTTGGTAAACCTTGTTCATGGTTCAGGGCAGATTGTTTGGTCACTGAACCATGGTCTATTAACTATGAACATCTTTACATGAAATGGAAAACACTCTCTTCAGCATACATTTTCAACGACCGTTGGTTTAAAGTCCGTAAGGATGTTTGCAAAACACCTGGCGGTAAGATTGTTGATCCTTATTATGTGTATGAGTTCCCAACATGGGTGGCAGCAGTGCCCGTAACTGATGATGGAAGGATTGTAATGGTACGTCAGTACCGTCATGCACTGGGAGAAGTTATCGTGGAAATACCCGGCGGCTGTGTTGATGATACAGATAAAAACCTGGAAGATGCTATAGCACGGGAATTGCTGGAAGAAACAGGGTATTCATTTTCTTCCTATGAATATCTTGGCAGAATTTCACCCAATCCCTCTACTAATAGCAATCTGCTCCATATGTTTTTGGCAAAAGGAGGAAAAAAAATTGCTTCGCAAAAGTTAGATGAAAATGAGGAAATCGAGGTAGTGCTTCTAACGGTTAATGAACTAAAACAATTGCTTAGGGAAAATAAGATTGTTCAAGCTATGCATGTTAGTTGCATCCTGTATGCTCTTGAAAAATTAGGTGAGCTTACATATTAGATAATTTTCATGCTACCACTTTTGAAATGGGGGCAATTACCTCTCCGACAAGAAATACACTGCCGCAGACTATTATTAGCTCATCCGGATGGGCATGCTGAATGGCAAATTTTATTGCCTCATTCACTTCGGGGAATGAATACCCTTTAAGATGTATATCTTTTGCTTTCTGCATCAGCTCATTTTCAGGAACGGCTCTCGGTATCTGTGCTTTTGTAAAATAGCAGATAGCATTTTTGGGTAGCAGTGCCAGTATTTTTTCTATTTCTTTATCTTTCACCATTCCAATTACAATGTGTAATTGATTACGGTTAGTCACTTCAGCCTGTTGTACAAGTTGCCGGATGCCATCACTATTATGTGCTACATCTAAAATTACCAGAGGGGAAGTATGAATGATTTCCCACCGGCCATGCAGCCCTGTCAGTTTTTTAGTTTGCTTTAATCCATTATGAATTATTTTATCATCAAGCTTCCAGCCTTTTTCTTGTAACTGTGAACAGGCTTCGAGTACGGTCAGCAGGTTTTTTGTTTGATAAACACCCGGCAGGTCAAGATGGTATTTTTTATGATCTGAATGATGTTCTTCTGCTATTTCCACTACCAGTTCATGCTTTGCCCAATTCCAGTCGTTAATTTGTCTTTTTCGTGATGCAACAGAAAGGGGGGCTTTTTTTTCGTTGGCTGTTTTCTCAAATATCGCTTCGGTTTCTGGCAGAACTTCCCCGATTATTACCGGAATACCCTCTTTAATAATAC
>JBKJLR010000281.1:0-5471 GCA_046596865.1 Chitinophagaceae bacterium | reverse complement strand
TAACCAGCATTTATTTTTTTAGTTCCAAAGATCCTTACCAGGCGGTTAGCGGCACATTAGCTTACGCAATAGCATGTGGTTGCCCCGTTATTTCCACTCCCATTCCTCACGCAAAGGAGTTGCTTGACGGAGCAGGAATTAGTTTTGATTTTCAAAACTCGAAACAGCTTGCTGCTGCAGCAATAAAACTACTTTCAGACCGCGGTTTATTACACGAAATGAGACTAAATGCTTTGCATAGAATTAGCCCGACTGCATGGCAAAACTCTGCAATTGCACATATTGATTTATTTCAGAAATATATTGATAAAGAAATTAAATTAAAATATACCATACCTGAAATTTCATTGGCACATATAAACAGGTTAACCACCAGTTCAGGAATGATACAATTTTCAAAGATTGCTTCTCCTGATTTGGAATCTGGCTATACATTAGACGACAATGCCCGTGCCTTAATAGCGGTTACAAAACATTATCAAATCTCCGGTAACATCACTGATCTTAATTTGATTGATACCTATTTAAGCTTTATCATTTCCTGCCAGCAGGAAGATGGAATCTTTTTAAATTATGTTCACACTGAAGGACATTATTATGAAAAAAATCATAATGAAAATCTTGAGGACTCAAATGGAAGAGCAATATGGGCATTAGGAGAATTTATTTCTTGCGGAAGTTTGTTTAGCAACGACTCTATTGCAAGAGCGGAAGCAGCTATAGATAAATTTCTAAGCTATGTTGTCTTTCTGCAATCGCCAAGAGCCATTGCGTTTACCATAAAAGGATTGCATCATTACAGCCTTGTTAAAGATGATGCTGAATTGAAACAAATGATCATTTCTCTTGCTGATAATCTTGTTTCAAAGTACCGCGGCGTTTCAGATAAAAATTGGAAATGGTTCGAAGAGTACCTCACGTATGCGAACAGTCTTCTACCTGAAGCTATGCTTTGCGCCTGGCTTAGTACCGGCAACGAATTATTCAAAAGCATCGCAAAATCCTCCTTCGACTTTTTATTATCCATCATTTTTCATGAAGATAAAATCAAAGTGGTGTCAAACCAGGGATGGCATTTAAAAGGAAAGGTCTCAAACAAGTTCGGTGAGCAGCCTATTGATGTTGCCTACACCATCCTGGCCTTGGGCAGGTTTTACGATACTTATGAGGACGCATCCTATTTGGTTAAAATGGAAACAGCATTTAGCTGGTTCCTAGGTAAAAACCACCTCGGTCAAATCATTTACAATCCCTGTACAGGCGGTTGTTATGATGGGCTGGAAGAAAATCACGTTAATCTTAACCAGGGAGCGGAGTCAACTGTTAGTTACTTGCTTGCAAGGTTAACTGTTGAAAAATATTTAAATCCCAGACAAAACTTAAAACCATTTTGGGAATATGAACATTCAGGAACAAATGCAAAAAGAGAAGTCATTTACGGATTTCAAATATAAATACTTAAGGTCTACCAAAAGGTAACGTGATGCGATGAAGAAGATACATTAGAAAATAATAAAAATTAACAATGTTGATTTCAGATAACATACCATCATCTTCAATAAAAATTATTTTTTTTGACATTGGCGGTGTTTTGCTTTCTAATGGCTGGGGACATGAAGCAAGGCAAAAAGCAGCCGTCCATTTTGGAATTGATTACACTGAAATGGATATTCTGCACAATTTTATTTTCAATGTTTATGAAATCGGAAAACTCACCCTGGATGATTATCTTGATACAGTTGTATTTCACAAGAAGCGCAATTTTACAATTGAAGACTTCAGGCAATTTATGTTTTCGCAATCATCAGATTTACCCGGGATGCTTTCATGGTTGAAGCAATGGAAAAAAGACCATCTCGAATTTCCAGTTATCTCGATTAATAACGAAGGAAAAGAATTGAATGATTTCAGGATAGCTAAATTTAATCTGCACCAATGTTTTGATGCATTTATTTCATCGTGTTATGTTGGAATGCGTAAGCCTGATCCCGGAATATTTAATCTGGCATTAGGGATTGCGCAAGCACTTCCTGAACAGTGCATTTATTTTGATGATAGGCCAATGCTTGTTCAAACCGCACAACGCCTGGGGATTAACAGCTTTCAACATCAAGGGTTGGAGTCCACTAAAAATATTTTAAATGATTTTATAAATAATTCTATATGATACAATTCAATCAAGACAACTGACAAACAATTTTCAACACCGAAACATTAGCAGCTGTAAATTTTTTTGTTGACAACCGGAGGTGGTATGGAGAACCTTTTATGCACGCACCGTCAAACGAATGCATCAATCAGCATCTACTATATCTATTTAGTTTCGTGATGTTCCTTATGTTGTTTTTTCCACAGATTTACATGATGAAAAACACATGCAGCCTTGATTTGCATCAATCATCTAAGGTAAAGGGCTGCTTACTTTTACTAAATGTTATCGTCCTCTAAAAATGATTTGACTACTCATAAAAATAAACAAATGAAAATACTATTAGCTACCGATGGCTCATCACATAACAGGGCAATGGTTAAGAAATTTGCAGGCAGAACCTTTGCTCCCAACACTAAAGTGCGGATTATTTCTGCTTATGAAAGATCTAAACTTAATTATACCTCCCCAATGGGTGTTTTGAATGAATATTATATTATAGCCGACAAGCATCTACTAAAATCCGCAGAGGTAGCAACTGAAAATGCTGCCACTATCTTAGGCAAACTAAATCCAAAGCTTTCTATTTCTACTGCTGCTATTGAAGGATCTCCAAAAAAAGTTATACTGAAAGAAGCCGAAAAATTTGGTGCCGACCTAATTGTTGTTGGCTCACATGGGCACGGAGCTGTCGCAGGTTTTTTGCTTGGTTCGGTTTCGCAAGCAGTGGCATTACATGCAAAATGTTCAGTGGAGATTGTTCGTAAATGAAGAAACTTACACCTACCCAATACACTCTGAGGTAAACTCAGACCATCCGGGTAAATACCCAAAATGTCGAATGATTTAAAAATAAAATAAATAATTACTAGTAAAATTCATAATCAATCACTAATAAATAAAATAAATAATCATGAAAAAAACACTCTCCCTTTCACTTGTTATAACAGCAGCCATGGGTTTATTACTCTCCTGCAATTCAAAACAAACAGCTGACGATTACCTTAAAGACGATAACCAACGAAAAGAAGTGGTCATTGCAATTGCTCATCATCAGCCCTACATGAGTGAAATGATGCATCAAATGATGAACAGCGACAGTAGTAAACAAATGATGTCAGAAAATATGATGAGCAACCCGGGCATGATGGACAATATGATGAGTATGTGCAACAAAGATTCTTCCATGTGTAAGATGATGATGGGAAGTATGCAATCACAACCGAATGTTATGAAATCTATGAAAGGGATGTGCGACATGAACAACATGAACGTGGCACCAAAAAAAGATCCAACTAAGGACCATCATCCAAAGTAATCAACCACAATTAATTATTAAAATCAAAAATCATGGAAAAAATAATCACACACACTTACCACATCGGTGGCATGAGCTGCGGTGGCTGTGTTTCAACAGTTAGACAAAAACTATCCAGTGTGCCTGGTGTAACTTCTGTAACGGTTGACCTGGGAAAGAAAGAAGCGGAAATCACCTCTTCGCAGGAGATTAAAACAGATATTCTCCGAAGTGCGTTCAATAATACCCATTATACCATTTCAGAACTCAGAGCTTAAATCATTATTGTGATGTAGTAAATTAAATCAATTAATTATTATCCAACAATTAAAAAAAACAATTCTGCACAAGTACGAGGGCTATCATTTCTGGGAATGCATATGGATTTGTGGTTTAAATAATCAAAATATTAAAAATGAATTGGACAAAAAATATTTCTGAAAGTGAAAATGAAGCGCTGCTTAAATTTCCTGTGTATATCTCCCTGCTTGCCGCTAATAGCGATAGCAAACTGGATGAAGCAGAAAAAAAATCAGCGATCAAATTTTCTCACATAAAAACATATTCCTGTGATCCCCTGCTTATTTCTTTTTACAAAAAGGCTGATAAAGTTTTTGAAAAGAATATGCTGCAACTTGATAAGGATTTACCCGAAAAAAATGAGGAAAGAGTTGCAGCTATCAAAAAAGAATTATTGGGTCTGGAAAAGATTGTATTAAAGTTGGGAAAGGAATATACAACCGTAATGCATCGCAGCATGAAATCATTTAAAGAACATGTATCAAAAGCACACAACAATGTGTTCATGGATTTTCTTTTCCCGATGCCCATAAAAGGATTAACCTATTAGTTTAAAATACTTGAAAAATGAAATAGAAGGAGCCAATAAAACTTTAGATACAAGTAAAAGAACTGAGAACATTAATGTAAAAAGGAGGATAGATACTTCATTATATATTTTTTAATAACTAAAATACAAAAAATGAAAAAAGAAAAAGAAATGCCCCCAGCATCAAAAGAAAAAACACCACTTCCTGTCTCAAAAGGGAAAAAAACAGGTCCCGGAAGTGACCCTGTAAATAAATTTAAAAAAGGTAAGCGTACAACTGCAGCAGAGATTAACAATATTATATCAGGTGCAGTTGGAAATGTACAATCCCGGTCAGGCAAGGGATTTGCCAATGAAGGCACTGCGCCTTTTTATGAAGAAAGCTGATCATCCTGTTAGATTATAAAAATCTATAAAAATTTAAATCCGAGAATAAAACCAGGTATGAAAGAATATTATGGCACATTATCAGAAACTATCAATGCCTTAAAAAAGGAAGGCTATACGATAGACCTTAATATCGATGAAGAACACCTGGTATGTCATCAGGCAGACGTGGTATTGTCTCCTGATGATTTTAATATTGATAAGGTTTTTCGGTTTGAGGGGGAATCAAATCCTGAAGATCAGTCAATATTATATGCAATCTCCTCACCAAAGTTTGGCACAAAAGGACTGTTAGTAAATGGTTATGGAATTTCTTCAGATGAAATGGCCAATACATTAATTGAAAAACTAAAAACGAATTAGAAGAACATACTGCCATTGGAAGTACTACTGTGCAGGTACTGGATGGTGAAATAAACCTTTTTGCTGAAAAACAAACACTTTCACTGGTAAAAGGACAAATGATCAATTTAGAGGCAAATATTTCACACAGTTTGACCGCATTTAAAGAGAGTTTTTTTATGCTCATCCTGGTAAAAAAATAATTATTATAGATCACTCTAAAATACCCCGCGGTAAAATCGTATTTGTATTTTTTCAAAAGAGACGGAAAGAATAAAATAAATAAAAAATGCAATATATTTGGCTTTCAGTTTTACCACCTATTATTACTATTGCAATTGCAATTTGGACTAAGAAAATTATTCCATCTCTTTTAATCGGATTATTAGCTGGGAGTTATTTCCTTAAGCCAACTCTTACAGGTGGTTTTGAAACAGCGGTTGACCAAATTGTAAAGACATTAACAG
>JBKJLR010000230.1:0-7364 GCA_046596865.1 Chitinophagaceae bacterium | reverse complement strand
TCGGCCTGTCCAAGATAAGGAGTACCCTGTACTACGTTTTGTGTTTTACGCAAATCGCCGGCTTTAAATTCCTGCACCCATCTTTCACTTAATTTATAAGTAGCACCGCCAGGTATATTGGATTGTGTTCTACCCATAACTATCTGACCCGCAGTGAAGAGATCACCCCGGGCATCCGTACGAATGGTAAAAATATTATCTGTTGTTGTTATGCCTGCAGTAGTTAAAGTAATAACGGAAGCCCAATCTCCCGCAGTCATTGCACTCACGGTTTTATTCACCAGTAAGTTGCGGGCCTTCATAGTGTTTACATTGCGGGACAGCATAGCCGGAGATTGAGGCCCACCTAAACCTACCTGCATAAATCCTGGTATAATTTTACCCCAGGTTGCTGTAAACTCTCCGGCACTGGGTGCACCGTTTGCAGCTACAACAGCTTTATCTAAATTAGAGTTTGCCTCGGTGATAATAGCTTCCTTGGTTACATATGTACTGCTGGTAACCTGGTATGTATTGTTGATTAATCCGGCATAATATATAGAACCAATCCTGCTGTAAGCAAATCCTTTCCACCAATAAGCCCATGCTTTTATAGCTGCCTTTTTGGAAGCTGCATCCCCTGTAAAACTAACCCCGTCTGTTTTTTCCAATAAGAGATTACAAGAGCTGATCAGGTTATACATATAGGCCCATTCATAATACAGAAAATTGTTTCCTGCCTGCTGATTGGTATTTGCCTGGCGAATTAAAGCAATCTGCTTGTTTGGAGAATTCGGATTCAACACTACACTGGCATCATCGTGAATTACTTTTTCAGGGGCGCCCAACTGGTTCAGGAAAGCATTAGCTGCATCGGCTCCTATTACATCCGCCATCAGCTCATGAAAGCCTGTTGCACCACTCCAGAAGGGTCCGAAAACACCATCCGTATATTTCACCGTTTTAAACCCATTGATATATACTCCCCCGGATGCATAGCTTATAATTCCTGTTTCACTATTTAGTGATTCAGGGGTTGGAGAGTTGGGATTCTCAATAGCTAAATCCTTTTTACAACTACTTAAAAATAAGCCGGTCGCCAGGATTAAAAATGATAATTTATTATATTTCATATAGTAAATTTTTATATGTTAGAAACCAAGGTTTAGACCAATCTGTAAAGTTTTTACATTGGGAATGGTGTTATGATCTACACCACGATCAAAGGCAGAATTTACAGCACCTGAACTTACTTCCGGATCCATACCTGTATAATCAGTAAAGGTTAACAAATTGCGACCTGTAAATACTAACTGAATCTTGCTCACGCCTTTTAATTTAACAAATTTAGTAAGTTCTACACCCAGCGCCACGTTACGTAATCTTACAAAAGAGGCATCTTCCATAAAATAACTTTTTGTACCGTTAGCCTGGCGCACTGCATAAGCTCCACGATAGAAGGCTGTCCAGGCCTCGGTTTGCCCGTTAATAGTAATTGGGTTAGCATAGTCTTTATGAATACCATCCCTGTACATCCATTCTTTTGTCTGATTATAGAGATTACTTTTAAAGATCCAGTCAAACTGGAAACCCAGGCTTAAAAAGCCTTTATAATTTAAGTCATTAATAAATGACATATTAAATTTAGGATTTGGATCGCCCAGCGAATAACGTTTTGGGGTGGCAAAGGGTTGTTTAGTAGTTTTATTCACAACATAGCCATTGCTTGCCACTTCCCAATTTACCTGATCTGCTTCAGCAATAAAAGGTACCTTGTCAGGACCAGTCTGTGTTACACTGTTGAGAAAAAGATACCCATATAATTGTCCAATTTTTTCACCAGCCCGTATTACATATTGAGAACTACCGGCAGCAGATCCAACAATCACTTCTGAATTACCAAGTACTTTATCAATTACTGATTTTTGTTTACTAAAGTTGGTGGTAAAATTCCAGTTCAGGTTTTTTGAAGTGTAGACTCCAAGATTTAATGAAGCCTGGATGCCGTCTGAACTAAGATCAACAGCATTTGTCAACTGCCTTCCTGATCCTAAGCTTGGGGCAACATCCACCTGCAGGTAAGCATCTTTGGATTTTCTTGTCCAGTAGCTAAAGCTAAGATTGGCACTCTTTAACCAATTTCCTTTTGATAAACTCAACGTCATGTCAGTACCCACCTCCAACTCAGAAGCTATTGATAACTTTAAGGCAGGGTTTCTAGAATTTACAACATCTGCTAAAGCACTTTGTGTTCCTAAAACTCTTGGTGATAATACAGGGAACCTGTCATAAGCACCGGGCTGCACCCCAGCTTGTCCGTAGGCACTACGTATCCTCCATTCTTTAATTACATTGTAAATATTGCTATTTCTCCAAAAACTAAAACTGCTTAATCTAACATAGGCGTCACCTCTATACATAGTTGCCGGCTTGGAGCCACGACCGAATGCTGAGGAATAATCACTTCTCAAACCACCGCCAATACCAAAATAATCTTTGAACTCAAAACGTTGTGTAACAAGAAATCCATACGTAACAAACTCTTCAATTGCATCAGTAGCGATTTTATAAGTAGCCATATCCGATGCCCGGTAAGGAGTGAAGCTTGGAGCATCAACACCGTAGGAGATATAATTAGAAATGTCTTTTTTCCTATAATCCCATCCACCATATGTAGTGGAAGTAATTGGCAACTTCATTCCAAAATCTTTTTCAAAATCAAATTTTAACGTTGCTGTTCCCAGGAAATTCTGAAAAGTGTTTACAAATTCCTGTTGATTGATCTCCCCTGATTGATCTGAACTTTGTGGAGAACCAAAGGATGTGCGGGGAGAATAAAATTCCGCCCAATATTCCCAGAATGCTGCGCCTTCACTATGGCTTTGTTCCGCTATTTGATAACGGCTGGTAAAAATGCTACGGTTAATGCCATACTTAGCATCAAGTTCCAGATACTTTGGAAATTTATAGTTCAGATTCAGATTTTGAATTAAATCAATTGTCTGGTCCTGTACTTTGGCGTTTTCAATGATATAATTAAAATTATACCCGTTTACACCAACAGCGTCACCAAAATAAGGTGAGTGAAATCCAGCGGCATCTTTTTGCTCATAATTAGCAAAAGGGCGGGAGTTATTGATAGCATAAAACATGTTTCGTCCATCAGGATCAAGCTGTGTGCTTTTCGTATAGCCAAATTGAGTGATAGTGCGGAATTTTAACCCCTTGGCGAGTTCTGCACCAATATTAGCAGTAACGTTTGTTCTGTCAAACTCGCCATTGTTTTTAAAAACAGTTTCCTGACTGGTGTTTGAAAGGATAAAACTAAAATCAAATTTTTCTTTTCCGCCATTAATATTTATAGAGTTATTTCTAGTTGTAGCCTTTTGAAAGAACATTTTATAATGATCGTAGAATTGTAAGTTTTTATTATATTCTTTGTTGGCAATACTGGTAGGTAAAATTAAATTGAATACCGGATTGGTAAGATAGGAGCCGGTAACAGGGTCGAAAGCAAGTGGTACACCACCTCCACTAACTACTTCTCCGTTTGCATTCACATTGAATGAATGAAACCTTGATTTTTGAAGTTTACCGATATTTAATAATTCATTCACGCCAATACTGGAAGAGATATCGATATTCACTTTTCCCATTTTCCCTCTCTTTGAAAACAGCTGAATTACACCATTAGCACCTTGTGCCCCGTAAATAGTAGAAGCAGCAGGACCCTGAACGATTTCTATTTTGTCTACATTACTCAGGTCAAGGCTTTCCAGGCTGGTTGCCCTTACTTCAATTCCATCCATTAAGATCAACGGCAATGTTCCGGTAATTACCCCATTAATGCCCCGAAGCAAAATATTAGATGGGGAACCTGGGCTTCCATTAATACTGGAGATTTGAGCTCCCGGTATTTTACCAACCAATGCGCTGGCAATATCTGCAGTTGGAGTAGCTGGAAGTTTATCAGAACTTATTGATTCCACCGCAAATGACAGTCTTTTTCTGCTGGTAGCGGCACCTGTACCCGTTACTACCACTTCAGTCATAGCCCTGGCATCTATTGTAAGACTTACTCCAAGATTAGTTTCAGAACCAATATTTAATTCTTTATCCTCATAACCTACCGCAGTTATAATAAGATTAGCGTTAGGGGCCGCATTTATTTTAAAAGTCCCATCGGCAGCGGCACTGGTGCCGGTTCGGGTGTTTTTAACTCTGACAGAGGCTCCGTTAACAGGAGCCCCATTGGCATCGGTAACCTTTCCGGTTATTTCTCGTGTTTGCGCCATTAGAAGCTGTGCGGTCATAAGTAAGCCGCTTAGCATTAGCAGTTTTAGTTTTCTCATTTTAATGTGTTTTGGTAATAGAAAGAAAAATAAATATATGTTAACCTTCCGTTAACAAAACAAGAAATTCATGCTAAATGCTGCATGGTCTTAAAAATTGATTCAAATCAAGTTTATTCTTAGCTTCTGTCTCTTCCTCCTAAATAAATCATGACATATTGTATTAATGTAACTACAGCCGCCAATGCTGCAACCACATAGGTAGTAGCCGCCCATTTTAAAGCATCTTTTGCCTTGGGGTACTCCGAGCTGTTAGTCACATTTGTACTTTCGAGCCAGACGAGTGCCCTTTTGCTGGCATCAAACTCAACCGGAAGAGTAATAAGAGTGAAAAGCACCGTAACACTCATTACTATAATACCTATTAATAGAACAGTGGGGTTTTTTGTGGTGGCCAGCACAATCATACCGGCAAGCAGCACCCAGTTTACCAGCATAGAACTGAATTGAACGGCCGGAACCAGCTTACTTCTTAGCATCAGCGGTCCGTAAGCAGTGGAATGTTGTACGGCATGACCGCATTCATGGGCGGCTACCGCAGCGGCAGAAATGCTTGTTCCGTTGTAAACCTCCGGGCTCAGGTTTACTGTTTTATTGGCGGGGTTATAGTGATCGGAAAGAAACCCTTCTACAGAAGTCACTTTTACATCATAAATACCGTTTTCTTTAAGCATTTTTTCAGCTATTTCCCGCCCTGACATACCATTGTTAAGTGGAATTTTGCTGTATTTGGTAAACTTGCTTTTAAGGATCGCAGAAACGATAAAACTGACGGCTAAAAACAACAGGGAAACGACCATAATTTCAGATGACATCATCATATAAGTATGTTTATTTACTTACTGTTATAACAAATTTATTACCACTTTCGCAATCTGATTTTTTCCAGCCGTTTTGTCATTCTGAAAATTAATGTTGGGTTAATAATCGGGATGAAAAATAGTAAATTGAATTATTTAAATATGGTATAAATAATTATTAATCAACTAATTATCTATGTACTCATTTAGTCTTACTTGGTCATTTTTCATCTTTAATCCTGTACGGAAGTTATTCACAGAGCTAAAAATTTATTTTGAAATGTGATGCTTAATTGTAACTTAGCAATAGAATTTAATGGGTTAGTAAGTAAGAGGGTCAATCGAAAGATTGACCCTTTTTACTTTTATAGAACTGGTTATAAAAAATAATTACTTAATACCGCATCCGGGTCGTTATTTGTTGCAAAAATTTTCTTTATCCTTATCACTTTCTACAATTAATGTTCAAACATTTTAATAACCATCACTCAATCGTTTAATTTTAATGAATGAGTAAGATCAAAACATCATTTTTTTGTCAAAATTGCGGGTATGAAAGTGTAAAATGGGTAGGTCAATGTCCATCATGCAGTCAATGGAATACATTCGTGGAAGAATTAACTCAAAAAGATACTTCAAAGAATAATAACAGTTGGAAAGATTACAACGAAGAAAAAAGAATCAGCAAGACTATCTTGTTAAGTGAAATAAAAAGCAGTGAAGAAAATAGATTGCCCACATCGGATGCAGAATTGAACCGTGTATTGGGCGGCGGTATTGTTCCCGGTAGTTTGGTTTTGGTAGCCGGCGAACCGGGGATTGGCAAATCAACTTTATTTTTACAAAATGGTTTATGGCTAAAAGATGTTTCTGTTCTTTATGTGAGTGGGGAAGAAAGTGAACAGCAAATAAAAATGAGAGCTGAGCGTTTAAAACTAAAGAATGATAAATTTTATCTGCTCACCGAAACATCTACTCAAACTATTTTCCAGGAAATAAAAAAACTGAAACCGCAATTAGTCATTGTTGATTCCATTCAAACATTACATACCTCTTTTATTGATTCTTCTCCCGGCAGCGTATCCCAAATAAGAGAATGTGCTGCGGAGTTTCAACGATTTGCGAAAGAAACAAATACTCCTGTTTTTTTAATCGGACATATTACCAAAGACGGTAGCATTGCAGGGCCAAAGATCCTGGAACACATGGTGGATACGGTTTTGCAGTTCGAAGGCGACCGCCACTATGCCTACCGTATTTTAAGAACATTGAAAAACCGCTTCGGAAGTACGGCTGAATTAGGCATATACGAAATGACTGACGAAGGGATGAGAGGCGTACTAAATCCCAGTGAAATATTAATCACCCAAAAAGAAGATCAGCTAAGTGGAATTGCTATTGCTGCAACAATAGAAGGCATGAGACCTTTATTAATTGAAGTACAGGCATTGGTTACCCAATCCGTTTATGGAACGCCCCAACGAACCGTCAGTGGTTTTGATCTGCGTCGTTTGCAATTGTTATTGGCCGTATTAGAAAAACGAGGGGGCTTTCATTTTGGGATGAAAGATGTATTTCTGAATATTGCCGGCGGTATTAAAGTAGAAGATCCATCTATTGACCTTGCGGTTCTTTGTGCTTTACTTTCATCGTATGAAGATGTACCGCTGACGCAGCATGTTTGTTTTGCAGGTGAAGTAGGACTAAGCGGGGAGATAAGAGCAGTAAATCGCATTGACCAGCGGATTGCTGAAGCAGAGAAGCTCGGTTTCGAAAAAATTATTGTATCCAAATACAACCAGAAAGGATTAGGCAAACAAAAATTTAATATTGAAGTGGTGCTGATGGGAAGAGTGGAAGAAGTGTATAAATATCTGTTTTAGGGAATAGTGAAAAGAGAATAGATAATAGTTGTTTATTATACAGGGCTTATTTTATTGTATTCTATAACATCTTATACACGGAGCGAAATGAAGCAAACTATTGATTTGAAGAAACTATTATCTATTCATTATTAGTTATTATCTGCAATGATTGAGTTTAAAGAAATAAAAGACTCTGTGCTTCACTTACTGTTCCCACATGTATGCACAGGATGCTGTAGTGATATATTAAATGAGCAAACACTGTTGTGTATGCGGTGTATTGATGCCATGCCGGAAACAAATTTTGAAATCCATCCTGATAATCCGGTTGAAAAGACATTCTGGGGTCGTTTGCCGCTGGTGGCAGG
>JBKJLR010000388.1:0-3089 GCA_046596865.1 Chitinophagaceae bacterium | reverse complement strand
GAAATAACGCTGATGACAAAGAAGCCAGGGAAAACCTGCAAAAAGCCCTTCTGGAATTAAAAAAGAAAAACGCAGAAAAGAAAAAAGAAAACGATCAACAAAAGAAAAAGAAAGAGGAGCCAAAAAAGCAGCCTCAATCCAAAATGAACCCAAAAGAAGCTGAGCAACGTCTCAAATTGTTACAACAAAAAGAGAAAGAAGTACAGGAACGGGTACAGAGAGAAAAGACAAAATCCGGCGGTTCAAAAGCCAAAGATTGGTAATTAACAATATGTGGTGGAAATATGCAAATGAAAGCCAGGTAACAAAATCAATCTCTACACTTAGTTAGCTAAATTTGCATATTATCTAATTTGCACATTTTCATATTTTCTCTCATGCAATTGTACTGCGAGTCCCTCACACAATATAAACGTCTTGCCACCAGGGAGGTTAAAATTGGTGACCTGTTGCTTGGCAATTTTCATCCGATCCGTGTGCAGACGATGACGACTACCGACACTATGGATACCATGGCAACAGTAGAACAAAGTATCCGTTGCATTGAAGCAGGCTCAGAACTGATTCGAATTACCGCTCCATCCAAAAATGAAGCAGAGAATTTACTAAATATTAAAAATGAGTTGCGGAAAAGAGGATATAGTACTCCCATAGTAGCCGACATTCATTTTACTCCCAATGCAGCGGAAATAGCAGCAAGGATTATTGAAAAAGTAAGAGTGAACCCGGGTAATTATGTTGACAAAAAAAAATTTGAACAGATTGAATATACGGATGCTGAGTATGCAGAGGAGATTGAAAGAATAAGGGAACGGTTTACTCCGTTGGTAAAAATTTGTAAACAGTATGGCACAGCCATGAGAATAGGAACCAATCATGGTTCGCTAAGCGACAGGATCATGAGCCGGTATGGTGATACACCGATAGGTATGGTGGAAAGTGCTATGGAATTTTTACGAATAGCAAGAGCAGAAACCTATCACAACATTGTGCTGAGCATGAAGAGCAGCAACCCACAGGTAATGGTACAGGCATACAGGCTTTTGATAAGAACAATGTTTAATGAGTTTGATGAAATTTATCCTTTACATCTTGGTGTAACAGAAGCAGGCGACGGTGAAGATGGCAGAATAAAATCAGCCGTAGGTATCGGAACATTGCTGGAAGACGGTATTGGCGATACTATCAGGGTATCATTAACAGAAGATCCGGAGTTTGAAATTCCTGTTTGTAAAGATTTGGTGAAACGGTATCAGGTTGGTCGTAATACGATGGCTGTTGACCGGAATGAAACAACTGCCGGTATAAAGCCAGTCAACGAACAACAGTCAACGAACAACCAGCGTTCTTATTCACCTTTTGAGTACAAGCGAAGAGAAACCTTTGCAGTTGATAATATAGGGGGTAAACAAGTGCCGGTAGTAATAGCTGATTTAAGTAAAATAGATAAGATAACACCAACTCAGTTGGAAAGCATTGGTTACACTTATGATGCCGTAACAGATAAATGGACCATTGGGGATGCAGCGGCTGATTATATTTTTACCGGGCACCAGTTATTAGATTTCGCTTTGCCGGGAACATTGAAAGTGATTGTTTATCCGGATGCATGGGCGGAGACTGCGAAAACTCCCTCTCCACAAAGTTCAGAGGGGTGGGGTGAGGCTTATTTTCCAATTTACAGTGATAGTGGTTATGCAGAAGCAACTGTAAAGAGTGACAAGCTGAATTTTGTAATGATTGATTGTAATAATGATACTGCTTTTAACAACTACTCTTATTTTGATAAACTGGCTAACGATTCATCGGTAGCTATCTGTTTGAGTTCAACTAATACAAATGCCATGCAGTCGGTGCGCCGGATGTTTGCAGAACTGATGGGTAGAAATATAAAAAACCCGGTGGTATTAATAACCGACAGTAGTTGCCAAACCCCGGATGAACACCTGATTCATTTTGCAACAGAAACAGGTGCCTTGTTTTTAGAAGGTATGGGTGATGGTATTTGTTTAGGATATAGCGGTAAATTCCCAATGGAAAATATACAAGCAACGGGCAGAACCTACCTTGAGGTAAAAGACATTTACCAATTTACAAATAACACAGCATTTAGTATTTTACAGGCAACCCGGACAAGAATTTCAAAAACAGAATACATCAGTTGTCCCAGTTGTGGCAGAACATTATTTGACTTGCAGGAAACTACAGCAAAGATCAGGGCAGTCACCAATCATCTGAAAGGTGTGAAAATTGCCATCATGGGTTGTATTGTCAATGGCCCCGGCGAAATGGCGGATGCAGATTTTGGTTATGTAGGTAGCGGCCCCGGTAAAATCACTTTGTACAAAGGAAAGGAAGTGATGAAGCGGAATGTCAACAGCGATGTGGCCGTGGAAGAATTGATTGGACTGATTAAGGAAAGTGCTGCCTGGGTAGAAGCATAAACTTAATTGCATGAAAAAAAAGTATTGGATCCTTCTTTTTGTCCTTATTCTTATCGGTGATCTCATAGGCATTCAATGGAAAAATGAATTATTTCAGAATATATGTAAACCGCTTATTATCCCTGTACTAATCGCATATTTTGCTTCACAAGTAAAAGTTAATATAAATGGGTTGGCAAAATTTGTATTGTTCGCCCTGCTCTTTTCCCTCCTCGGGGATGTGCTGCTTATGTTCCAGGAAAGGAATTCTATTTATTTTCTGCTGGGTTTATCGGCATTTTTAATAGCACATATTTTTTACATTATCTTTTTTCACAAGGTTAGGGTAGCGGAAAATGTAAAAAGCAATTCCTGGCTATTAGTGGTGGTAGTAATTTATTATGCAGCACTTATCAGTTTGCTTTCGCCCCATCTGGCTGAAATGAAAATACCGGTGCTGGCGTATGGAATTGTTATCAGCTTTATGTTCATGCTGGCCATGCACATGCTGTTTATTAAAAATAAAAATGCCGGTCAATGGATGATGCTGGGTGCGTTGCTGTTTGTAGTATCTGATTCAATTTTGGCGATCAATAAATTTTATCAACCTTTTGAACAAGCCGCTGTTTTGATTATACTGACATATGGATTAGCCCAACTTTTTAT
>JBKJLR010000130.1:0-12726 GCA_046596865.1 Chitinophagaceae bacterium | reverse complement strand
GGCTTTACAGGGTTAGTAGCAATAAAACAAGTCATAAATATTTTATAATAATCCGGTAAAAACTTCACTTTTTGTGAACTTTTATTATCTTTACATCAGTATAAATGAAAGTCAGGCTAATTAAGAGAAAGTCAATTGAAGATTTCGGTTTACAAAATGCAAGAAGCAGGAGCTCTTTCAGGCTATGGCTAACATTCCTAAAAATGGCAGATTGGGCTGAGCCGGGAGATATAACTAAAACTTTTGGGTCAGCAGATTTATTAGGTAATGGAAGCGACAGGGTGGTGTTCGATATTGCAGGTAATAATTACAGGACGATATGTAAATATCATTTCGGGGTAACAAGGGTTCATTTATACATCAAGTGGATAGGTAAACATGCCGAATACACAAAACTTTGCGATGATAACAAACAATATACGGTGAACAGCTACTAAAATAATTACATTGGAAACTTTACAATATAAAATCATTAAAACCGATGCACAATACAACAAGTATTGTGATGCACTCGAAGTATTGGTTGGCAGCGGTAAAAAAACCAAAGCAGTTCAGGATGAAATAGAATTGCTTAACCTGCTCATTGAAAAGTACGATGCAGAGCATAATACTTTCAATGATGCAGACCCGATTGAACTATTGAAATCCTTAATGAAAGAACATAAAATGAAGGCTGTTGCCATTGCCCAATTACTGAATGTAAGTGAGGGTTTGGTTTCCGACATGCTCAATTACAAAAAAGGGTTGTCCAAAGACACCATCCGTCTTCTTTCTGAAAGCTTCAAACTCAACCAGGAAGCTTTTAACAGGCCGTATGAATTGCATGTAACACTACGCCCAAAATTCAAAAATGCAAGAATGATGAAATCCCGGAAGAACCTGGTAAAAGTTTAACTTTATTACTTTCAGCTTACCCCGTAGTATTGCAGGCTGAAGCATTTGAACCGCTATAAGCACCTTTAACTCATATATTTTCCTGAATCTTTTAATGAATGGTTTTAAAACTGTCCTGTGGAGGTCACAAAAGCGTTCCGATATTTATCGGAACGCTTTTTTACTTTTACCGAAATTTCAACTGTAATGGATGTAAAGATCGAAGCTTCCTGGAAAGAAGTGCTGAAAAGTGAATTCGCTAAAACTTACTTCCAGCAAATACCCCTGCATATAAAAACAGAGAAATCGCAAGGAAAAATTATTTACCCTCCGGGCAGTCTTATTTTCAATGCATTTAATACAACACCTTTTAAAAAGATCAAAGTAGTAATACTGGGGCAAGATCCTTATCATGGTTCCGGCCAGGCCCATGGACTTTGTTTTTCAGTGGCGAATGGAGTAGCTCCACCCCCATCACTTATTAATATCTTTAAAGAATTGCAGGATGATATTGGCATTACGTTTCCGCCGCATGGCAACCTGACACATTGGGCGGAGCAGGGAGTTTTCTTATTAAACGCTTCTTTGACGGTAAGGGCCGGTGAACCGATGAGCCATTCAAAAATTGGCTGGGCTGAATTTACTGATACGGTTATTAAAAAAATATCGGAGCTTAAAAAAAATGTAGTGTTTATTTTATGGGGAAAATTTGCGCAGGAAAAAAGAGTGCTGATTGATGAAACCAAACATTGCATCCTGCGATCTGTTCATCCTTCGCCCCTTTCGGCCTATGCAGGTTTTTTTGGATGCAAACATTTTTCCAAAACCAATGAATATCTTGTTGCCCACGGCATTGATCCAATAGATTGGAAAATTTAAACAAATCAACAAGTAAAAAAAAATAACTAATTGAAAATCCTGAAAGAAATAGTTGGCCGTATCTGGGCTTTGTGGGCAATGATAAGCTTTGTCCTGACTTTTTTTATCATTTTTATTCCTTCCATGATCACTTACCTGATACCTGATCCCAAAGGGCAAGACATTTTTATTAAAATTTCTAAAATATGGATGACCGTGTGGTTACACTTGGTTGGTTGCCCATTAAAAGTAAAGGGTAAAAAGAACTTTGCGCCGCATACAGCCTACATTGTTGTATGCAATCATAACTCGATGCTGGATATACCCATCTCCTGTCCTTTTATTCCCGGTGCGAATAAGACCATTGCCAAAAAATCTTTTGTCAAAGTCCCTTTGTTTGGATGGTTTTATAGAAAAGGGGCTGTGTTAGTAGATAGAAAAAGTGATGTTAGCCGGCGGCGCAGTTTTGAAGCAATGAAAAAAGTTCTCTCCCAGGGTATGCACATGTCGATATACCCGGAAGGCACCCGCAACCGGACTGCTGAACCAATGAAAAAATTCTACGATGGTGCCTTCAAACTGGCTGTTGCCACTGATACCGCCATCCTCCCCAGTGTGATTTTTAATTCCCGTAAAGCATTGCCGGTAAACAAATCCTTTTATTTCATTCCTCATAAATTAGAGATGCATTTTCTGGAACCTGTTCCTGTGTCAGCACAAACATCAGAACAATTAAAAGAAAAAATTTTTACGATCATGAAAGATTATTATGTGCAGCACCAGCATTAAAAATTGGTGAAAGACCTTGTCCGGTTTATTTTAAGATCCTGCAGAATAGATGCTTTCGGACTGATGGAGAAATTGAAGGAACGATATAAACCGACCGGCGTTACATTGATAGACATCTGCCAGCAATGCATTTCCCGATTGATGGACATTTGAAAAGTTTGTAATTGTTTGGTATCAAAATCATAATACCCGTTCATGCTAAAATTCCATTTTGGTGTCAGGTTAAAACTTCCGCTGAAATTGAGGTTAGAACTAAAATCTTTTTCAAAGCCGCTTAAATCAGGTTTTAACCGGGTGGAAAAAAACAAAGAGTAACCTAACGTTATCTGCCAGGGTATATTAAAGTCAACAAATTCAGCCGGGTTTTGCTGGATGTAGTCCGTCAATCGCTGCCGGTCCGCAATCAGGCTGGGATCATTTAATTGTTGCTCCGATCGTTTCTTTCTCTCTGCATCTTTTTTTGCATCTTTTGGTTTACTGGTAAAACTGGTACTCATGGAAATGCTGCCATACGTAAGCCGGCCCAATTTGAATTTGCCACCCTGCCAGGCATATTTTGAAATATCAGCACCCCTTGCATCTGTTTGATAAGGGTCGAGGACTGTGTTGGCGTTGATGCTGATCTTTTCAAATAACGTTGTCCGGAAATAAAGAGAGATCAGATCAAGCTTCATAGAATCCCGCAGAAAATTATAACCGGTTGAAAGGCCATAGCCATCTATCAGCTTAATTTTTTTGATTGCATTCTCCCCGGTATCTTTTCTTGATCGCCATTTCATTTCCAGGTTATTATCTAATTGAAAACCGATGCCGCCGGTTCTTCCTTCACCAAAACCGGAGTATAACGCACCTTCATATTCAGACATTCGGTAAGCAAAACCCGGAGAAATAGTGTCCGTATAAAAATGTTTTTTTGAAAGATCAGGTTTATAATTCATGCTGAGAGCAGGCCTGATAACATGACGGATAGCAACAATTCTTGAATTTCGAAATTGATAAGTGCCAAAGAGGGCCGTATTGAACGATAAGGAAAAATTTACCTGCTGGTCAGTAAAAAATCCTTTCGTGACAATAGTATCTGATTTTTGCCTGGCGGTGTTCCATTTACGGCGAAATTTTTGTGCTATCCATACCTGTGAATACGAAATACCCGGAGATACTATTACCGCACCACCCAATATAGGTGGTAATGATAAAGTGATCGGAAAATTATGAAGTGCTCCCCATTGCAATGTATCAATCAGGTTTTTAAATCTGAATGCGGTATCATAAAAAGAAACCTGGTTACGGAAAGTACCATT
Source organism: Chitinophagaceae bacterium (assembly GCA_046596865.1). Taxonomy (GTDB): domain Bacteria; phylum Bacteroidota; class Bacteroidia; order Chitinophagales; family Chitinophagaceae; genus JJ008. The sequence goes on along the minus strand of JBKJLR010000130.1, from coordinate 8,905 downwards.
ATATCCTACTCCTAATTTTTCATACCATTTAATAGCACCTACCTGGTTTTTACTTTGCAGGGGATATAAAGTATTTACTGTGAATCCCGCATCCGGAAGACTGACATTAATAAGACGGGTCCGGTTGTTTTGATTATGATTGGCACTCAGCGTCAGGTTATACGGTTTCCCTATCCATGATTTTGAATAAGTGATAGAAGAACCTAACTGGTTTTGAAAATTAAGCCGGTTACTGTTGGGAACAAGTTCATTAAATTTAGTAGAACCCGCATTGACGTTGGCGGAAAATGTTGTTCCGGGTCTTGCTTTTCCATCAACTGAATGACTCCACGTAACGAAATAACTTTTATTCTTTAAAAAATCAGGGTCGCCTTTAAAATTAAGTTTAGTGTTTTGGATACTCAGGTTAAAAACTCCGCTGTACCGGTAACGTTTACGATATGTTGGATTTACATTGGCCGACCAACCGCCATAAGAATAAATATTACCATATAGTTTTACATCCCAGTAGGGACTTAATACTTTGTAATACCCCAATCCTTCCAACCCAAGTCCATATTGCTCATTTGTGGCAAACTGCGGTGGCAGCAATCCGGAATGACGTCCCTGGCTTAATGGATAAAAACCAAATGGTAAATAGATTGGGACCGGTACTCCTTCAAATTCCAGGTGCGCTGGACCCGACACCGCCAGCTTCTGGTTGATCACTTTCATTTTATTGGTCTTAATAGCAAAATGCGGATCGTCGAGCAAGCAGGTGGTGAATCTTGCATTTTTTGCAAAGGTGGTATTCTCATTTACCTTTTTTGCCTTTTCAGCAATCACGAGAAATTCTCCCTGCATGGTAAAGGTGTTTTTAGTAAGTCCCACCTGTGTTTTAAAATTATAACGGATCGTATCGCTGGTAAATTCACTCTCGCCACTTTTAAAATGTGCGGTTTCCACAACAGCACCGTTGCTATCCCTGCTGTTGACAGCGGTTACAATTTGCGTTTGCTGATCTACTTCTACTTTGGGAGCTGTCAGCGTAATGTCATTATACTGTGTTTTAGTTTTGCCGTACAGGATTATTTTTTTATCCTTTATCAATACCACCGCAGAATCTTCAGCTTCATACTTTAATGGAGCTTCCAATGAATCTTTGGAAATTTTGAGTGAGAAAGTATCTGTCTTTTCTTTGATCGAAGAATCAATACGGGGAAGTTTTATAGTATCACTTGCGCTATTTATTTTTTTAGTTATTGTATCCCTTTTAAATAAAATAGGTTTGATGGTATCAGTAACAATACCAACTATGAATGTTAAAGGACTGCGAAAATGAGATATGGAAGTACTGTTAGCTGTAGTTTTCCACGTTAGTGTGCATAACATCGCAGCAGTCAGTATCCCGTAAAAAAAATAATTTGGCCTAAATTTGTACAGTTGCTTCATCCGGTTAGTAGCAAAAGTAAACTTTTATCAATAGGCATCCTAAAGGCAAGCCTAAACAAATGTGAAGATTCTGACAAACAGAAAAAGAAAATTGATGATCAAACGAACCTTTCTCCTTTTCCTTATTACTTCCATCTCCATTATTATTTTTTCCTTTGCCAGGGACACTCAAAGTGATAATAAAAAACAAAAAGTAATTAAAACAATTATTGTCGATGCGGGACATGGAATAATGGCGAATGGGGGGCACAATGGCGCCAAAGGTTCTTATTCTTATGAAGACGATATATGCCTTGCCATCTCAAAAGAATTAGTTAAAAATTTTCGCAGCGACTTACCCGAAATTAAAATTATAGAAAGCAGACCTACTGAAAAAATAACTCCCATACACCGCCGGGCCGAAATTGCTAATGAGAATAAAGGCGATCTGTTCATTTGTGTGCATGTAAACGCAGCCATACCTAAAAAATATACTGAAGTTATTGGTCACAAAAAAGTAACTTATTACACCGGCAAGGGAAAAAACAGGAAAAAGAAAACTAAAGATGTACCACAATACAGGACTTACACTGTTCCTAATCCGGCTAAAGGAACTGAAACATATATATGGGGTGCACATAAAAATGAAGACAAAGAAGTGGCAATGCGGGAAAATGCCCCGATGCTACAGGAAGAAAATTTTAAACGAAACTATGGGGAAATTGACCCCAACTCTCCTGAGTTTATTGCATTATCATTATTAAAGACAAAACAATTTTTTAAACGAAGTGCCACATTGGCGGGTTATGTACAGGATGAGTTTGGCAAAGTGGGTCGGGTAGACAGGGATGTAAGGCAACGGGGAGTTGGTATTTGGGTGCTGCAGGCCACCGCTATGCCAAGCATACTGGTAGAAACCGGTTATATTACTAACCGCAGCGAGGAAGATTATTTAAACAGTAAGGAAGGTCAAAAAGAAATTGCTGGCTGTATTATAAAAGCAGTAAAAACATATATCGCCTGGTTAGAAAAACAACACCAGGAAATGGAAAACAGCGATAGCCGGAATAATAATCACCCTGTAGTAAAGGATGTAACTTCGTTCCTGAATATGATAGAGGAAGAAGAAAAAAGAGCTGTAAAATAAAAATCATTACACTACGTTTAAATTCAATCCTGTTTAATACTAACTGCATGCGAAAAATCATTTTTACTACTATAGCATTCCTGGCATCATCCATTTACATAGATGCAGTTTGCCAGGAAAAATCAAAAAAACCAATCGAGACCCTTATTATAGATCCCGGGCATGGCGGCCTGGATCCGGGGGCCAGGGGAACTGTTTCTTCAGAGGCCAACGTATCGCTCCAGGTATCACTAAAACTGGGTGATGCGATTGCAAAAGCGTATCCTGAAATGAAAATCATTTATACCCGGAAAACGGACATTCTACCCGGGAATAAACCCACCGTCGATGCAGCATTAAAATACCGGGCAACCCTTGCCAATGAATCAGGTGGCGATTTATTTATTGCCGTCCACTGTAATTCTGCCGGAAAAAAGGCAGCCGGTTGGTATGAAAGACGCATGGTTGAAAAAATTCCTATAACCAAAACATACAAAAAAGGGAAAAAGACGTATAAAAAAACAACGTATCAATACCGGTATGAAAATGTGTGGGTAGAAAATAAAGCAAAAGGAACAGAAACTTATTTATGGGCAGTAAATAAAAATGATTCTAAGATAAGCTCTGTAACTAAAAACAACGATTACACCGGCGAAATTGATTCCACCTCTACTCTTACCTTGCCTGACCCCAGCGACCCAAGTGAAAAAGCCCGTATGCTTATTTATGCTCAAAATTATTTCAGGAAAAGCCTTACACTGGCTGATTATATACAGGAAGAATTTAAAGACGCAGGCCGTGTGAACCGTGGCGTAAAACAAAGGAACGATAAAGGAATTTGGGTATTACAAGCCACCGCCATGCCGAGCATCCTTATTGAAATTGGTTTTATTTCCAATAAAGAAGAGGAAAATTATATTACCAGCGAGGAGGGACAAGATGAGATAGTCAGGAACATTTTCACTGCTTTTAAAAAATATAAAGAGAAGCTGGAGTCAAAATCAAAAGATAACCAATCCGACCCTGCTAAAAAGGGTTTTTGAGTGGGATAATCCGTTTAAAAATAATTAGTTACCTTGCACCCTGTTGAAATTATTTGACTTCAACAAAAGCAATAGAATGAAGATCAGCAACGAAACAAAAGTCGGAGTTTTAACTATTACTGCCATAACAATTCTTGTCCTCGGCTTCAACTTTTTAAAGGGCAAAAATCTCTTTAGTAAAAGCAAGAATATTTACACTGTTTTTAAAGACATGGGTTCGCTTGAAAAATCCAATGAAGTTAAAATAAACGGTCTCCCTATAGGGGCTGTGTCTGATAAAAAAGAGATTGATAAAGATGTCAGCGCTGTAATTGTTACTATTAATCTTACAAGAGATATTAATATTCCTGATAATTCCGTAGCGTACATTAAATCGGGCCTGGTTGGTGCGTCTTATATAGTAATAGAAAAAGGTGACTCAAAAACGTATTTGAAAATTGGTGATACACTGAAAACCCGTGAAGAAGGTGGTTTATTAGACCAGGTGTCATCTCAACTCAACCCTACACTTACCAAAGTAAGAACGGTTCTTGATACTTTAACTCAAACGCTTACCGGGGTAAATGGTTTACTAAACTCAGATGCTAAGATCAATTTACAACAAACGTTTTCAAATCTGAACCGTGCCAGCAGTGCCTTGAATGGGCTGTTAAATAATCAAACCGGGGCATTGGCAAAAACACTGAACAACACACAAAGCATTACAGAAGAGTTTAAAAAGAATACCGAGAATATAAATGCTACCATCAGCAATGCAAAACGGGCCTCAGAGAAATTAGCTGCACTTGAATTAAAACCTACTATTGATTCATTGAATGCCATGATACTCCAGCTTAAATCAGCCGTGGCTAAAATATCCAGTAAGGATGGAACATTGGGTGCATTGATAAACGATAAAACTCTTTATAATAAACTGCATGATGCAATTCTTAGTGCAGAAATACTTATGGATGATCTTCGTACCAATCCAAAACGCTACGTTAATTTGTCCATCTTTGGTGGAAAAAATAAAGGCGGGCCTATAACTTCGCCTGCGATAAAAGATAGTATTCCCGGTGGGAATAAATGATGTTAAACTTTAAATTATTTTGCTGTCTCATATATCTTGGGCTTCTTGCAAGCCCGGTTGTTTCTTTTTCACAAGTTATTTCTCCCCCTTCTACTGTTGCCTCTCCTGCTGGTGACAGCCTTTTGCTTATTGAAATTTTACCCGGTGTCCGCAAGTTAGAATTCAGAAAGCTGAATGACTCCACACAACTCCAGATTTTGGCGGGTAATGTGAGATTGAAACAAAACACTTCTTACTTCTATTGCGATAGTTGTGTCATTAACAGTAATACTAAAACATTTGAAGCCTGGGGCAATGTGCATATAAATGATTCAGACACAGCTAATATTTATTCCAGCCATCTCCGGTATTTCATTAATAGAAAATTGGCTTTTCTTGATGGTGGAGTAAGATTAACAGATGGCAAAGGAACTTTAACCACTCCTGATCTTGAGTATGACATGACAACTGACATCGGTATATATAAGCATGGAGGTAAAGTGACCAATAAAAAAACAGTACTCACCAGCCGGGAAGGATATTACTATGCCGGACTCAGGGATGTTTATTTTAAAAATAAAGTAGAATTAAAAGATCCGGGTTACTTTATCAAAACAGATTCATTATTATATAATACGGAGTCACAAACTGCCAGGTTTATTGCCTACACACTTATAAAAGACAGCAGTGGCCGAACGATTGAAACCACAGAAGGTTATTATAACATGCAGACAGGAAAGGCAGAATTTGGCGGAAGACCTGTGATAAAAGATGGCAAACTAACGGTTACCGCCAACAGTATTGCCACAGATGACAGTACAGGCATCAGTCATGCAAAAGGAAATGTAATTATTATTGACTCGGTGCAGCATACAATTATCATTGCCGGAGAAGTATTCAGTGATAGCAAAAGGGACCGCATTCTCGCTACCCGCAAACCGCTGATGATTGTAAAACAGGATAACGATTCCATCTATATTGCAGCCGACACTTTATTCTCTGCCCGGCTTACGGATCTGTATGGAAAAAAAGATTCTGTAATGAAAGACACGGTAAAAGGAACCAAAGTGCTGAAGGTAAAAAACAATGACAGTACCAACCGTTATTTCGAAGCATACCGGAATGTCCGCATTTTTTCGGATTCACTCCAGGCTGTTTCGGATAGCATGTTTTATTCTTTTAAAGACTCCACCTTCCGGCTATATCAAAATCCTGTTGTATGGGCCAAAGAAAAAACACAGATCACCGGCGATACAATATTGGTTTTTACCAGGAATAAAAAAGCAGACCGGGTGAAAGTGTTTGAGAATAGTTTTCTTATTAATAAACTTGAACCTGAAGTTTTTAACCAGATAAAATCCACCCGGATGGATGGATATTTTAAGAATGGTGATATTGATTCCGTCCGGGCCAATGGTTTTGCTGAATGTATTTATTATCTACAGGATGAGGACAGTGCCTATACAGGTATCAATGAATCTAAATCTGACATACTTGATATTTACTTTATTGAACAGGCGTTACAAAAAGTTATTTTCCGCAGCAGCGTTACGGGCACCATCTGGCCCATACAACAAAAAGATCCCAGGGAAATGAGGCTCCAGAATTTCAGGTGGCTGGACGAAAGAAGACCGAAGACAAAGTTTGATTTGTTTTAACATTATAAGTTTTGGGTGTTTCTTTTCGGTTGTTTGCATGACCACATCACTCCAAAGGCACAACGATTTTCTATCAGATGAAAGGTTCAGGAATCAAACCATGGCCAATAACTGCAGGCATTTAACCAGGCACCCAAAAACCTTTTGCATTTCTTTTAGACTTTGTTGGCACCATTTTTCGTTAAACTAACAGCAAATCAAATCACCATGAAAAAAATAGTCTTTGTATTTTTATTAGTAGCAGGTATTAACGCTATGCAAACGGTATCTGCCCAATATTATAAAACTGCTTTGGGTGTTCGTCTCAGCAGTTCCAATGCCATGCAAAACAATTCTATTTCCATTAAGCAATTTATCAATGAAAGGACAGCCATCGAAGGATTGTTAACTTTTGGCGACCCGTTGGCTCTCGGAGCTTTAATAGAATTTCACAAACCAATATCTGCATCCGGCTTAACGTATTTCTATGGTGCAGGTGGTTATATCAGTTTTGTAAAAACGGTGAATGTAATAACACAAAAAACATCAACAGATCCAAACATTGGTGCACAGGGTATCATTGGTCTGGACTATAAGTTTGCAAATGTGCCCCTGAATTTATCATTGGATTGGAAGCCCGAATTAAATATTGTTACCGATATTAATTTTGAACCTGCGGCCATTGGTTTTACAGCCCGGTTCACTTTTGGGAAATAATATCATGTAAGCATAAGAACGTCCCGCTTCAGTATGAGGCGGGATTTTTTGTATACACTAGCTTAACTATCCCCCAGCTTTCCACATTTTGCAAATATTTTCGATTTTCTGCGTTTTTGTGCGGGAATTTCATATATATTTAACAATTCAAACCTAACGAATGCTAAAAAAGGAAAGGCAGGCTTTTATACTGCACCAGGTTAATTTGCATAATAAAGTCCTTTCCTCATCTTTATGCACAGAGATTCATGTGTCAGAAGACACCATTCGCCGTGACTTGCAGGAATTAGCCGAAGATGGAAAAGTTATCAAAGTACACGGAGGTGCCCTGTCACATTCCTTTAACCAGGTATATTTTTCTACCAATGGTGTTTATTCACAAAATCAGAAACAGATCATTGCCAAAAAAGCCATTGCATTGATCTGCAACGGAATGTTTGTGCTTACCAGCGGTGGAACTACTATTATGGAACTGGCCAGGTCACTTCCACCCCAGCTAAAAGCTACTTTCATTTCAGGCAGCATTCCCGCCATCCTGGAATATATGCATCATCCCAATATTGAAGTAATAGTGATCGGTGATAAAATTTCAAAAAACTCTAAAATAACGGTTGGTTCGGAAGCTATTTCCAAAATAAAAGAAATGAAAGCAGATATTTGTTTTTTAGGGACGAATGCAATAGACGCCGAGCATGGAATTACCGATAATGATTGGGAAGTGGTGCAGCTAAAGAAGGCCATGATAGAGTCTTCTAAAATGGTGGTTTGTCTCAGCATCGCAGAAAAGATCAATTCGGTACAGCCGATCAGGGTGTGTGGTTTGGAAGAAATTGATTTATTGATAACAGAATTACCGGTTGAAGACCCCCTGTTAAAACCCTATATAGCTGCGGGGGTAAAAGTGGCTTAATAAATTTGGAATTACTTATTAATTAATATATCTAAAAAAAACAACTATGAGAAAAATTCTCCAATTGTTCTTTACATTGTCAATGTTGCTGCTTTTGCTTCCCCCTGCAGTGCAGGCACAGGAAAAGACTATCACAGGTACAATTGTTTCTGAAGATAACAAGACACCGCTTGGTGGTGTTACGATTAGAGTTAAGGGCACCCGGCGCATAGTACAAACTGATGCTAACGGAAAATTCTCTATCAGGGTAAATCCTGGAGAAACATTGCAGATATCGTATGTAGGCTATCAGACTGAGGACTTAAAACCCGGTGATAGCGGGGATATCGGTATAAGTTTAAAGACCGCTGACAATACGATGGGTGAAGTCATAGTAACGGCTATGGATATTAAAAGAAATCCAAGGGAATTAGGCTACTCAGTTCAAAAAGTGAGTGGTGCCGATATCCAGGAAACACAAAGGGAGAACTTTTTAAATAGCCTGCAAGGTCGTGTTGCCGGATTAACATTGGATCAGACCTCTGGTGTTGCCGGAGCATCATCTGCTGTTACGCTTCGGGGATTTAATTCACTGTCACTTAGTAACCAGCCGTTGTATGTAGTGGATGGTGTAATAATGGATAACCAAACAGTGAATGAAACATCCGGTGGCGGAAGCGGACTTGGCCTTGCATCAGACAGGCCTAACCGGCAAAATGATTACCAGAACAGGATAGCAGATCTTAATCCAAATGATATCGAAACTGTAACCGTTCTTAAAGGTCCAGAAGCCACTGCTCTTTACGGAAGCCAGGCAAGTTCAGGTGCCATTGTTATTACTACCCGCAAAGCGAAATCAAACAAACTCGCCATTCAATATGATAATAGTTTCAGGGTTCAAAAAGTAACCCGCTGGCCGGAGACATTTGATGGATACTCGAATGGTTCAAATGGCATAGCGAGTAATACATTTCGTTACAACGGACCAGCCTATCCCGCAGGTACAAAACTGTTTGATAACAGGGATGCTTTCTT
>JBKJLR010000274.1:0-9037 GCA_046596865.1 Chitinophagaceae bacterium | reverse complement strand
CCGCAAGGATATTCCACAAAATAATACAACACCTGCTGTCGATATCCAACCAATAACCATGTTAGCTTCCGAAATACCTGCGTCCATTAAAGTGAAAGGAACAGTACAGGAAGCCTGGAAATGGAATGATAAACTGGGTGATAATATTCTTATCACTTCTTATGTGTCTCCCTATGACGATAAAAATAAGAATGAATATGGTGAAGAAGGTCAGACAGCTGAATTACATGCTTTTCATTATACAAAAAAAGATGGTGACTATGTGCAGGTATGGACAATGAATGATGGGGAGAAAGCTTGTCCTTTTGATATTACCTGTGATTTTATACCAGGGTCCACTACTGTAACAGACTTAGATAAAGATGGCATTGCAGAAACTAAAATACAGTATGCTCTAGCCTGCCGCAGTGATGTGTCACCTGCTACGATGAAGCTTATCCTATATGAAAGCGGGACAAAATATTCACTGTGGGGCAATATGTGGCTGGCTTACAGTCCTGATTTTAAATATACTGTCACTGAAAAAAATGTGAATCTTGATGGTCTTCCGAAACTTAAGGATGAGACGGATGAAATGTTACGGTCTTTTGGCCGCTATGAATCCGAAAAAGAATTTGCTTCAGCGTCGCCTGAATTCCTGGTCTATGCCCGCAGCGAATGGTTAAAATATTCAAAAGAAAAAATGGGTGAATAAGTTGGATGAATTGAAAACAGCACAGCAAAATCTTACCGTTCAAAAATGGGTGGCAGTAGTTTCTGTACTCCTGCTGGTTGTAAAATTTATTGCATACTATTCTACTTATTCAGTTTCCATTCTAACCGATGCAGTAGAAAGTATCGTCAATGTAGTTGCAGGGGTTATTGGTTTATACAGCTTATATGTTGCTGCTAAACCCCGTGATCGGGATCACCCCTACGGACATGGTAAAGCAGAGTTTCTTTCCGCAGCTATGGAAGGAACATTGATTGGTAGTGCCGGAGCCATTATTCTTTACAAGGCCATTCAAAATCTTATTCATCCTATTGAACTAACGAAGATTGATTACGGCATCTGGCTGGTGGCAGCAACGGCTGTGGTAAATTTTATAATGGGTTACTTCTGCCTTCGCACAGGCAAAAAGAATAATTCATTGGCTTTAATGTCCAGCGGTAAACATTTGCAAAGTGATACCTGGTCAACCGTTGGAATTATTGCTGGTCTTGTTTTGTTATATTTTACGGGGTATAAATGGATTGACAGTGCTGTTGCCCTTTTGTTTGGTTGTTTCATTATATATACGGGGTACAAAATTCTGCGACGTTCTATTGCCGGCATTATGGATGAAACAGATGTAAAGCTTTTAACAAGGATGGTACAAACTTTAAATGCCAGCCGAAGGGAAAATTGGGTTGACCTGCACAATCTCCGTGTAATTAAGTATGGAAGTGTATTACATGTGGACTGCCATCTTACTGTTCCCTGGTATCTGAATGTGCATGAAGCCCACCGGGAAATTGATGCACTGGCTGAGTTAATACGGAAGGAATTTGGTGAATCGCTGGAGCTGTTTGTTCACTCCGATGGATGCTTGCCATTCCAATGTAAAATTTGCAGCAAAGCTGATTGCAGGGTAAGACAGCATAAATTTGAAAAAAGAATTGACTGGACACTGGAAAATATTTCTCAGAATAAAAAACATGAACTGGTATGAAGACAACTACAACGTGGAAGAAAAAGCATGAATTTGAAAGCCTGCATGAACAGAGCACTATAAAGCTGGATGGAAACAAAGAAAATGGGTTTAGCCCAAAGGCATTGTTACTATCCGGGCTTGCCGGCTGTTCGGGTATTGATGTAGTGGACATTTTGGGGAAGATGAAAGTTTCATTTTCTGATTTTATCATTGAAGTTGAGGCAGAACAAACAGCAGACCATCCTAAAGTATTTAAAGAAATACTGATTACTTACAAAATGAATACAGCCAGGGAAAATGAGGATAAAGTGAAAAAAGCAATTGATTTATCACTGGACAAATATTGTGGTGTATCGGCTATGCTGAGAAAAAATTCTCCCATTGGGTATACTTTGGTTATTGAGTAGCGCAGTATTTAATTTTTGCTATTCAAAAACCTTCAGATGCTTTAAAAACTGACTTATTTAGCTGTCTGCAACAAAAATTTTAGAAAAATATATTGCATACTTCAGGTTAATAGTTTTGCTCTATTTTCGCAACTATAAAACTGTATGTTATGGCACTACGTCTAGGGGATACTGCTCCCAACTTTACAGCAAAAACTACTGCTGGCGAAATTGATCTCTATGGATATCTGGGCAATAGCTGGGGTATATTATTTTCTCATCCTGCTGACTATACTCCTGTTTGTACAACTGAGCTTGGTAAAACGGCATTGTTGAATGAAGAATTTGCCAAACGAAATGTAAAAGTGCTTGCTGTTAGTGTCGATCCTCTTGATAAACATGAAGGTTGGGTAAAAGATATCAATGAAACACAGCTTTGCCATGTCAATTTTCCCATTATAGCTGATGAAGATCGAAATGTAGCTACGCTATATGACATGATTCATCCGAATGCTTCTGCAACCGCTACTGTTCGTTCATTATTTGTGATCAGCCCTGATAAACTGGTTAAACTCATAATTGTTTATCCCGCATCTACCGGAAGAAATTTTGTGGAAGTGCTGAGAGTGGTTGACTCATTGCAATTGACTGCTACCTATAGTGTGGCTACGCCAGCAGACTGGAAACAAGGGGACGATGTAATTGTTGTTCCTGCTGTTTCTACTGAAGATGCCATAAAGAAATTTTCAAAAGGTGTAAAGGTGATTAAACCTTATTTGAGATATACTCCGCAGCCTGATGTTGACTAAAGAAATCGTACCATATATAGAAAATGCAGCTTAGAAAAATGCCAAGGTTATTTGCCTTTTTTTCTTTTGGCTAATTGTTGCAATGTAGCCCTTATATCTTTGGGTAGTTGTGCTTCTATTTCAACTAATTTTCCCTGCAGGTCTTTAAATGCCAGTTGAAAAGCATGAAGGGCTAAGCGGCCAAGTATCGGTCTTTCTTCTTCAACGTCTTTAGCCAGTTTGAATTTTGATTTTAATGACGAAACCAGAATTGGCTTGCCATCTCCGTACAGATTATCACAAACAATCGGATGGCCGATGTCTTTCATGTGTACTCTTATCTGGTGAGTCCGGCCGGTATGTATCTGGAATTGCAGATGAGAATAAATGCCAAAATCTTCCAGTACTTCATAGTCGGTCAGTGATTCTTTGCCGTTGCGATGAACTATCATCGTTCCATTTTTTGCCGGGTGTTCGGCTATCGGTGCATCTATGCTTCCTTTTTTTTCCTGCAGAGAACCAATTACCAATCCCTGGTAAATCTTTTTGGTGTGGCGTCCTTCAAATTGCATGGAGAGATACTTATGAGCGACTTCATTTTTTGCAAAAACAATGATACCACTTGTATCTTTATCTAAACGATGAACCGTAAAGATGTTGCTATACTTTTCTTTCAGTAATATTTTTAATGAAACATCTTTTCCCTCCCTATCCGGAATAGACAATAAGCCGGAAGGCTTATTGAGTGCAACAAAATCATCATTCTCATAAACTATTAATTCAGAAATTTTCATGGCATTAATCTGTGTGAATCTGCAGTCTTATTTCCCTTTTCCAAAATGTTTCAAATCCCTAACTTCTTTTTCAGAAAGAAAGCGAAATTTCCCCCGTTCAATATTTTTCTTCGTCAACCCGGCAAATATGACCCGGTCAAGATTCCTTACATCGTAGCCCAATGCTTCAAAAATGCGACGGACGATACGGTTACGACCACTATGTATTTCCACGCCCAATTGCGTTTTATCTTTCATATCTGCATAAGCCAGCACATCTACACTGGCAGGGCCATCTTCTAATACTACACCGCTTAATATTTTGTCAAAATCTTTTTTCTCCAATATTTTATTCAGGGTAACATGATAAACCTTTTTTATTTCATTGCTGGGATGGGTAAGTTTCTGTGCCAGTTCACCATCATTAGTAAGCAATAAAACACCAGAGGTATTCCTGTCAAGGCGGCCAACAGGATAAACCCTTTCGGTAGTGGCACGGCCAATTATATCAAGTACGGTCTTTCTTCCCTGCGGGTCATCCGTGGTGGTGATATAATCTTTGGGCTTATTCAATAAAATGTACACAAGATTTTTGGCAAGAAAAGCTTTTTTTCCGTTTATACTTACTTCATCTTTAGAGGAAACTTTATGTCCGGGTTCAGTAACAGGAGTTCCATTTACTTTTACTAATCCTTTTCTTACCATATCAGCAGCTTCTCTTCTGCCACAAATGCCTGTATGGGCGATGAATTTATTCAAGGGCATAAGTGCCGATGTTTGGGGCCGGGGAAGTAAAGGGGCAACGATGGGAGTAGATTGGATGGGAGTTCCCGGTCTGTGATTTCTGCTGTCGGGCCGTAAACTTCTTGCTTCGGCTTTCTTTTTATCAAAGAATTCTTCTTTCTCTTTTTTATACTTTCTTTTTTCCTGCTTGAATTGCTCTTTGACAGCAGCATTACTTTTCCGGGGGGCAAACTTGCTGAAATTGTCTGTTGATTTTTTCTTCATGTGTAGAAATTTGCTGTTTTACAACAGTAATGAAGGGTAAAGATAGGTAATCAATTTTCAATGGCGTTAAAAGGGAAAGCCCCCGTCAAAGACAGGGGCTTTAGTTTTCCTAACGAACGGATCAAATTAAATCGTTTGTTTCGTCGATTGTTTTTTTCTTTCTCCTTCGGGCCTTTTAGGTTTAGTTTCTTTTAATTTCTTTAATTGCTCCTCAGTAAGAACCGATTTCATATACTCTTTCTGTTTTTTCATCAATTCCTTCACTTGTTCTTTCTTTTGTTCATCACTTAATGAATTATTTCCACGTATGGCTTTCATTTTTTCGCCCATTTCTTTGCGATTCGCCTGCATTTTAGCTGATTGGTCATCTGTTAATCCGAGATCAGCTTTCATTTTTGCTCCACTTTCTTTTGTCCTTACTGACTGCTTATCTTTAGCTTCCACTTTCATTTTCTCCAGTTGAGCTTTCTGGTCGCTAGTTAAAATACCGTCCATATTGGCCTTATGTTCTTTACGAAGATTCTCCGCCTTAGCTTTCCAGTCTTTTACCGTTATATTATCATTCTTTTTCAACTCTTCCATTTTTTTGCGGAAGGTTTCATTCTGCGATTTAAATTTAGCTTTCTGGTCTTCAGTCAGATTTAATTTTTTAAATTCCATTCCCTGGTGATGTTTTTTTCTTTCCATCATATGGGGTCTTTCACTTTTTCTTTCAGGTATTTCCTGGGATTGTGCAGCAAAGCCTATTGACATAATGACCGCTGACAGGATTATTTTTTTCATAATTTTTAATTTTGTTGTTTGACGCCTTTGCTTTCCCAAAACTTTCAACTCTTTTGCTAAAGCTTTGCCAAAGCAGGCAGGGCTTGTTATAAAAAATGACCTATTACAGACCGTCTATAATGGATAAGGTTTAACGGATTAGGAAGTCTTTCGTAGAAAAAAAGTCACAATTTTTTTTGATAAGTTTTTATATTGTCTTGCTTGGTATGGCTTAGTGTATTAATTTACAAACATTAAGACTACAATCTCGATAATAGAAGATAGTAAAGAATACCAGCAGGCCCTGGTAACTTTAATAACAGGAAGCAACAGTTTTCAGTTAGGAGGTGTATTCTCTTCAGCCGAGGAAATATTGCCTTATATCACCCAGCTTTCGGGAATCGTCATCGTTGATATAAAATTACCCGGAATGAATGGTGCCAAATTGGTATCGGTGATAAGCGAAACAAATAAAAATGTTCAATGCATTATTTGTAGTATGTATGATGATGATGAATTTATTTTTTCTGCACTGAAAAATGGTGCATTGGGTTATTTATTAAAAGATACTTCCGGCGACCAGATACTGGCGGCGCTGGAAGGTCTGAAAAACGGGGGTTCACCAATGAGTCCTTATATTGCCCGTCGGGTGATTGCCAGTTTTCAGCATCCGCAGCAGAAAAAAGTATCAGAAATACTTAGCGACAGGGAGCAGGAAGTGTTGGAACAGTTATCGCAGGGATTTATTTACAAAGAAATTGCGGAAAGACTTTTTATAAGTCATGAAACGGTGAAGCAGCATATCAAACATATCTACCAAAAGTTGCATGTGCAGAATAAGGTTGAGGCACTGAATAAGCTCCGGAGCAACTAAACCGGTTAAAAGAAGAATTAATTTTTATTGGCAAGTTGTCCGCAAGCTGCATCTATATCTTTACCACGACTTCTTCTCAATCTTGCATTCACCCGGTTCTTGCCCAGGTATTCCATAAAAGCCTGGACTTTTTCTTCCTCAGGTTTTTCAAATTTGGCAAAGGCAATAGGATTATACTCTATAATATTAATAAGATCGGCGGGCACCTGGCGATAGAGCTTAATTAACTCGTCTGCATCTTTAAGGGAGTCGTTAAAATTTTTGAAAAGAATATATTCAAAAGTGATTTCATTTTCTGTTTGCTTATAAAAATAGTTCAATGCATCCACCAATGTTTGAATATTGTTACTGTCATTGACAGGCATTATTTCATGTCGCTTAGCATCATTGGCTGCATGAAGCGATAAAGCCAGTTTAAATTTTACTTTATCATCCCCAAGTTGCCGTATCCCTTTTGCCACACCTGCTGTAGATACAGTAATCCTTTTGGGACTCATCGCCATCCCATGGGGAGATACGATCTTCTCTATGGACCTCAGCACATTTTTATAATTCAACAAGGGCTCACCCATACCCATAAAAACGATATTGCTGAGTTTTTTGCCATTTGTTTTTTCGCATTGCTGGTTAATGATGGCCACCTGGTCATATATTTCATCAAAATCGAGATTTCTTTTTCTCTCCATATAGCCAGTTGCGCAAAACTTACAACTGAGAGAACAGCCAATTTGCGAAGAAACACAGGCAGTATATCTTGATGCAGTTGGTATCAGCACACCTTCTATCAAATGCTGATCATGTGTTTTGAACCTGGTTTTAATAGTGCCGTCTTCAGAATGTTGTACGGTATCAACTGTTATTGCGGGTAAAATAAATTTATCAGCTAATTTCTGACGCAGGTCTTTGGAAATATTGCTCATGCCATCAAAACTTTGCACCGGTTTTAGCCATAGCCATTCGTATACCTGCCTGGCCCGGAATTTTTTCTCTCCCAATTCTTCAAAATACTGTTCAATATCCGCCAGGCTAAGATGCCGGATATTCTTCATTGCTCCTTTTACCATCAGGCAAAGATAACAAACCCAAAGGGGCCGGTGGAGAAGAGCTGAATCAATTATCTTGCAGCCTCATTTATGAACTATGAAATCTGTTTATATTATTGATGTAGTCAGAACTCCCATTGGAAAATATGGCGGTGCTTTGGCTACCATCCGCCCGGATGATTTGCTGGCGCATGTAATCAAAGCTTTGTTACAAAGAAATCCTTTAATTGATGTGCATGCCATTGAGGATGTGATTGCTGGTGATGCCAACCAGGCTGGTGAAGATAACCGGGATGTGGCAAGAATGGCAGCTTTGCTTGCGGGATTGCCCGTGACTGTCGCCGGAAATACAGTGAACCGCCTGTGTGCATCAGGGTTGCAGGCCATTATGGACGCAGCTAGGCAGGTAATGTGCGGCGATGCAGAATTAATAATTGCCGGAGGTGTGGAAAGTATGACGAGAGCTCCCTTTGTTATGCCAAAAGCCACAGCAGGTTTTCAACGCAGCCCCGAAATTTATGATACAACACTCGGCTGGCGGTTTACCAATAAGAAATTAGCTGAGATGTACCCTCCGTATAGCATGGGGGAAACTGCGGAAAATATAGCTTCGCAATGGAAGATAAGCCGGGAAGAGCAGGACGAATTTGCACTATCCTCCCAGCAAAAATATTTTACTGCCAAAGCTGCAGATAAATGGGCAGATGAAATTGCTGCCGTAGAATTCAACGAGAAAGGACTTATCAGCTGGTTTGTAAATGATGAGCATCCACGGCAAACTTCTTTTGAGAAATTAGCTGCACTAAAGCCGGCTTTTGCTAAAGCTGGTACTGTAACAGCCGGAAATTCTGCTGGTATCAATGACGGTGCAGCGGCTATGTTGCTGGCCAGCGAAGAAGCGGTTAAAAAATATAATTTAACGCCACTGGCAAAAATTGTTTCAATGGGAGTAGCAGGTGTTGACCCTTCCATTATGGGTATTGGGCCTGTGCCCGCTACGAAAAAAGCGCTGCAAAGAGCCGGTTTAAAAATAAATAACCTTGACCTGATCGAATTAAATGAAGCTTTTGCCTCCCAATCCATTGCCTGCATAAACGACCTGGGGTTGGATAGCGATAAGGTAAATGTAAATGGCGGATCTATTGCCCTCGGCCATCCTTTGGGATGCAGCGGGGTCCGCATCTCTGCAACATTACTCCATGAAATGAAAAGGCGAAATGCGAAATACGGATTGGCAACAATGTGTGTAGGAGTGGGGCAAGGGGCGGCAATTATTTACGAAAAATTATAATAAACAAGTATCCCGGTGTAACTTTTTTGCTGTAATTTTCGTCAGGCATATTCAAAAACCACATTATATGAAAAAAATATTTTTTTCTTTATTTATTCTGTTCGGGTTTATTACCGTTAACGCACAAACAGACTCATTACAACAATATACCGGCAAGTATAGATTTCCTGACGGCAGCCCTGTAGCGGAAATAACTATTAGCGTAGATAACGGTCTTTTGATGGCTAGTTCTGCCATGGGCACTACCGAGTTTAAACCAACGTCTACCCCGGATGTATTTGAAGTAGTAGCGTATGGTGGCACGGCTACTTTTAAAAAGAAAGAAGGAAAAGTAACAGGCGTACAGATATTGGTAGGGGATGTAAATATTGAAGGGGAAAAAACAGAAGGGATCTTAATTTACAATTTCCCAACGTTTCAGGCGGCTCGAAGTAAAAAT
>JBKJLR010000127.1:0-3792 GCA_046596865.1 Chitinophagaceae bacterium | reverse complement strand
TTTGGCCTGCTGGGGTATATAACGGGAGCCATCTGGGCTTCTTATACCTGGGCCGACCCAAATAAACCTGCTATCAACTCTTTCAGCACTATTGCCCGTGATCCAAAACTTATTGGTGCCGCTATTGCTCTGCTTGTTTATTTTGCCTACCTTATCTTAAGAGATTCTATACAGGATATGGATAAGAAAGCAAGAATCAGTGCAGTGTATAACATTTTTGCGTACGCCATGCTGTTTCCGGCCATCTGGATTTTACCAAGAATACTCCCAAGCCTGCATCCGGGAAATGAAGGCAACCCTGCGCTGGATGTAAAAAATGATATTAGCGGAAACATGAGGATGATATTTTATCCAGCGGTGATTGGCTGGACATTACTCGGCGTTTGGATTACCACTTTGAAAATAAGGTTGAGTTTATTGAAAGAAAAAAGAATGTTATCATGATGAAAAAAATAATGATGCTGTTCAGCATGCTGATAATTTCTGTTATAAGCTTTGCACAGGAAAAAGTGGAAATGGCGGATACTATGCGCAGTAACGGAAGAATTTATGTGGTGGTAGCCGTAGTACTCACCATACTTATTGGCTTGGTATTATATGTAGTAAGAATAGACAGAAAAATAAGTAAGCTGGAGAAAGAGAATAATTGACAATAAACAACAGGCAACCAGCAGGAACTTTGAACTCTGCAAAATCCATTGCCACTTGACAATTGCCTGTTGCCGATTGATAAATAACGATTGCTTAAATTAAAAAAGAACTTATGTCAGACAAACATTACAGCTTTTTTGGTGCCGTTGAAAGAAGTTTTGACAAGGCAGCCCAACACACTAAGTGGGATACAGGTATTTTAGATCAGATAAAAGCCTGCAATGCCGTTTACAGAATGCGTTTTCCTATTAAAAGGGATGATGGAAATATTGAAGTAATAGAAGCTTATCGTGTACAGCACTCTCACCACAAAACACCCTGTAAAGGCGGTATCCGTTTTTCCATGGAAGTAAACCAGGATGAAGTGATGGCACTCGCCGCCCTGATGACTTACAAATGTGCTATTGTAAATGTTCCTTTCGGTGGTGGTAAAGGTGGTATCAAAATCAACCCAAAAAAATATTCGCCATACGAACTGGAAAAAATAACCCGCCGTTATACTGCGGAATTAATAAAGAAAAATTTTATCGGGCCCGGTACCGATGTACCTGCTCCTGACTATGGAACAGGTGAAAGAGAAATGGCCTGGATACTTGATACCTATTCTGCCATGCACCCCGGAGAGATTGATGCAGCGGGTTGTGTAACAGGTAAACCAATTACACAAGGTGGTGTTCGTGGCCGTCGTGAGGCTACGGGCCTTGGTGTATTCTTTGGTTTGCGGGAAATTTGTAATATGGAAGATGTGATGAAGAAACTTGGGCTGCCGGTGGGTGTGCAAGGTAAAAGAGTTGTAGTACAGGGTTTGGGTAATGTAGGATATCATAGTGCTAAATTTTTCCAGGATGCAGGAGCTATAATTGTGGGTCTTGCTGAATACGAAGGAGCTATCCGGAATGAAAAAGGACTGGATGTAGATGCAGTATTTAATCATCGAAAAAACACCGGTTCTATCCTGGATTTTTCCGGTGCCACCAATTTTGAAAAAAATGGTGATGCTTTAGAAATGGAATGTGATATTTTAATACCTGCTGCATTAGAAAATGTAATTGACGGTGACAATGCACCCCGGGTAAAAGCTAAAATTGTTGGTGAAGCTGCTAATGGCCCGCTGACACCGGAAGCAGATGATGTGTTTGGTAAAAATGGAGTACTGGTAGTGCCTGATATGTACCTGAATGCCGGTGGGGTAACTGTTTCGTATTTTGAATGGTTGAAGAACCTGAGCCATGTTCGTTATGGTCGCATGGAAAAACGTTTTAATGAAAACATGAATTCACATATTCTCGGGCAGATAGAAACACTGACAGGTAAAACTGTATCCGAAAAAGAAAAAGAATACATTATGCATGGTGCCGATGAAGTGGATCTTGTGTATAGTGGCCTTGAAGAAACAATGATAACCGCTACTCATGAAATTATGAATACCTGGAAAAGCAATCCTGCCATTCCGGATATGAGGACGGCGGCGTATGTTGTTGCTATCAACAAAGTAGGAACCAGCTATGCAGAACTTGGAATTTTCCCATAAATGATTTTGTCACCCTTTTTTCAAGGGTTACCTTGATCACAATCACATACCAATTGCTTATACTTCAAATCCCATTTGTGAGAACAAGTGGGATTTTTTATTTAAACGTATATATAGATAAAAAATTAAACTATCTTGATTTGTAATAAATGGTTTAAAAAAAATAATATATTATCAAATTAATCTTTCTTTTTTATACCAAAACAATTTCAATCAAATTAAAAGACGTTATACTTTATGAACTGGATATGGATTGTAGTTATCATTTATGTTTTTGTATTGATACTTGTTTGTCTTCGTATCATTTTTGAAACCCGGAGCAGCACAAAAACGATGGCGTACCTGCTCTTTTCTATTTTTGCGCCGGTTTTTGGTATGCTCTTCTACCTTCTCTTCGGAGTAAATTACTGGAGAAAGAAACTGTATTCAAAGAAAACCGGGCATAATGAAAAGATGCTTGGGCAGTTGAAAAAAGATATTGTACAGTACAACGAGGTAGCTGTAACCCGGGAAAATATCTTGAAAGACGATAATGCAGAATTGGCCACTATGCTGATAAAAGATCTGCATAGCCCCCTTACCCGTCATAATACATTAAAGTTATTGGTGAATGGGGAAGAAAAATTTCCCGAACTCCTTAAGTGCCTGAAGGGGGCAAAGCATCATATTCATATGGAGTATTATATATATGAGCAGGATGAAATAGGTTCTGCAGTTATAGAGTTACTTATCCAAAAAGCAAAGGAAGGTGTGCAGGTTCGGTTTATTTATGATGACTTTGGAAGCCCCGGAATAAAAAAGAAAATTGAAAAGCGGATGAGAGAAGCAGGAATTGAAATATTCCCTTTTCATAAAGTAATTTTTTATTTGCTGGCCAACCGTATTAATTACAGAAATCATAGAAAAATCGTTGTGGTGGATGGTGAGACAGGGTTTACAGGTGGCATCAACGTTAGTGATAAATATATAAACAATAAAAAAAATAAACTGTTCTGGAGGGATACACATTTGCGGATAGATGGGCCGGGGGTTTACTATTTGCAATACCTGTTTCTTGTTGATTGGAATTTTTGCTCTTCCCAAAAACTGAAACCGGACGATGTGTATTTCACAAAGAAACTTCCGCAAAAGGATGACAGTCTTGTGCAAATAGTAGGCAGCGGACCGGACTCTGCACAACCTTCGGTGTTGTTTTCCATTTTAGATGCTATTTACCTTGCACAAAAAGAAATACTCATCACTACCCCTTATTTTATTCCCGGTGAAAATATTATAGATGCTCTTCGGATAGCTGCTTCCAGCGGACTTTCTGTAAAGCTGTTGGTGCCGGGAGTATGTGATTCCAAATTTGTAAATTTTGCATCCCGGTCCAATTACAAGAGTCTTTTGCAGTCAGGTGTTGAAATATACGTTTATCAGAAAGGCTTTGTTCATTCAAAAACGTTGGTAACGGATGGCAAATTGTCCATGATTGGTACTGCGAATATGGACTACCGGAGTTTTGAATTAAATTTTGAAGTTAATGCCATTGTTTATGAAAAAAAATTCTCCGAAAAGTTACGAAAGGTATTCTTCGATGATCTTAAGGATGCAGAGAAATTAAATCCAGA
>JBKJLR010000275.1:0-5179 GCA_046596865.1 Chitinophagaceae bacterium | reverse complement strand
GTAAATTCTTTATTCTGTGTCCAGTCAGCCTGGAGGGCATTTTTAATATGACCGGTTATAAATTCACCAGCCGTCCTTACATCAAGCAGCTGAATATTATTTCCGGTAACCGCTTTTTCAAACTCGTCGGCATTTATTTTACTAACGGGATCAGGCTGGGCCTGGCAAGATAAAAAAGCGGAAAATAAAAACAGGAAATAAACGTTTTTCATTAATACAGATTTTCCTCAAATTTAAGCCTTTGTTTTCCTCTGGAAACCGTTGAATTGCTGTAGATTCTTATTACACCGGCGATGTGATGGTTAAGAAAATAGTCTTATTTTTAAGGGTTACAAATAATTCCTCTTTATGAAAAATAATGTTTTTTATTGGCTTACGTTGGCATTGATAGTAATTACAGGGTGCCAGAAAGAAGTCAGTACTGAACTGGGCAACACCCCAGCCCAGGGCAGTCTGCAAAGTGATGTGACAGGCGATTGCCTTCCAAAAACAATCAATGGTACCTATGTGGCCACCACTCCATTAGTACCGGCTACCAATACAATAACGGTAGGCGTAAATGTAACACGGACTGGTAGTTATATAATTTCTACAGACACAGTAAACGGTTACTATTTCAGGGCTACCGGCACTTTTACTGCGCTGGGTGCTACTAATGTTACATTGAGAAGTAATGGAACTCCCTTTGCAGCCGGGGTTGATAATTTTATTGTTACCTATAATGGTACTATATGTGATATTGGCATTACTGTGTTACCTGCCGGTGCCGGAGGGCCAGCCACTTTTACTTTAAATGGAGCTCCGGCCAGTTGCACAGGAGCCGTGGTGAGTGGTAGTTATGCAACACTTACCCCGCTGAATGCTACAAACACAGTTGCCATAAACGTAAACGTTACGGCTATTGGTACTTATAATATTACAACTACTTTCCAGGGAATGACCTTTGCCAAAACGGGTACTTTTGCAACTACGGGAGCAAACACTGTTACTCTGGTGGGGTCGGGTACACCAACAACTGCCGGCAGTAATACAGTGCCATTGACGGTAGGTGCAACAACTTGTAGTTTTGTAGTTACTGTCAGCAGCCCTGCCATTGGTACATTGGGTGGAGGACCCGGTGCTTGTACACCATCAACAATAAACGGTACTTACCAGGTAGGAACGGCGATGGGTGCAGGCAATACCGTACAGGTTCAGATAAATGCCACAACTGCCGGTGTTTATAATGTTTCTACCAATACAGTGACAGGTTTTGGTTTTTCCGGAACGGGTACAGCCGTGCTTGGTCCGCAACTTATCATTTTGCCTGCAACAGGCACACCAACCACAGCAGGGCCACAAACATTTACTGTAACATTTGGAACCAGCACTTGTACATTCACCATTACAGTAGTACCTCCTTTATCCAATGATTATTTTCCAAGAACAACCGGAAGTAACTGGAGTTATGAATTTGATGATGATGCGACTGATTCGCTTTATAGGAATGTAATTGTCAATACTCTTTCCGCCGCCGGTAATGTTTATAATATTTTCATGCAAAATGATGGCATTACGCCGCCGCCGGATTCATCAGGCTATTATCGTAAGAATGGAGGTGATTATTTTGAGAGGTTTGATTATGGAACCTTTATTGGCTATGACAGTCCAGCTTGGGCGGAATATATTCTGTTGAAAGACAATGTTGCTGCCGGTACTGTCTGGAAGTCAAATGGATTTGCCGGTACTGTTACAGGTATGCCGCTGAACCTTCGGTTTAGTTATACTATTTTGCAGAAGGATGTTCCTATTACAATTATGTCCTCTCTTGGAAACGTTACTTATCAGAATGTAATAATAGTACAGGAGAAATATGAAGTAGAAGTAACTCCAGGGGTTTGGCAAGATGCAACTGCCGCAATTGATTTCTATGGTAAAAGCTATTATGCCAGGGGCATAGGACTAATTAAATATGAAGAATTGGATGCCGCCAATAATGTAACACTTGTGCAGGAGCTACGCCGCTACCAGGTATTTTAACGATTAGAAAATATTAATAAAAATCCCTTGTCAGCTACAACGACAAGGGATTTTTTTATGTTGGCTAAAATAAATTAAAAACCTTTCTTTTTTCCTGACTCCAGGGGTGGCAATTTAAAATCATCCACCGCACTTTTTTGTAATATCATTTTTTCAATATCTTCAATTTTACGGGGAGCAAAGTGGGAGAGAAGTTCATAGCTGTCTTGCGTTATGAGCAGATCATCTTCTATACGAACAGCAATACTCCACCATTTCTTGTCACAATTGCTGCCTTCCGGAATATAAATGCCGGGTTCGATTGTAATGACCATATTTTTTTTTATGGTTTCTCTAAATCCACGGTCATGTACATCAAGACCGATATGGTGGCCGAGACCATGCGGGTAATACTTGTTCACTTCTTTTTTATCGCTGATGATTCCCAATTTTAATAATCCTTCAGCGATAGTATTCTTAGCAGCTGCATTGGCATCGTCCCATTTTGCACCGTCTTTCAATATTTTGAAAGCAGCTTCCTGTGCATCATATACTAATTGGTATATTGTTCTTTCTTCTTCTGAAAATTTTCCATCGGCAGGAACTGTTCTGGTTACATCAGCCGTATAACCATGGTATTCTGCGCCCACATCCATCAGTATCATCTGGTTGCCAATCTTTGTTTTGGTGTTTTCCATATAGTGGAGAATGCAACCATTTTCGCCGGAACCTATTATGGAACCATATCCTACTCCTTCTGCACCGTGTTTTTTATGAACATATTCATGAAGGCCCTGTATCTCCAGTTCCGACATATTGGGATGCAGGGCTTTCATTACTTCATTTTGTCCCTGGCAGGATATTTCAACGGCTTTGCGGATTAAGCTCATTTCTTCCGGTGTCTTTATTTGCCGCAAAGTACTCGTCAGATCTTTGTACAGCTTGGTGTCAAACCTGTTTTGTTGTGTCATCTGCCCGGGCATGGCAGATTTTTCTTTGAATTGCTGGATCATGTCGAACAGGTCCGCATTGTCATTAGTATTGGGAACATCCACCGGGAATTTATCATAAATAATTTTATTGAATTTTGAAAAATCAATAGCGAAATTTTTAAAATCCGCCCCGTTGTAAGCGGTATTGATACCGAGGCTTTCCTTTGCGCCTTCTGTACCCAATCGTTTACCTGTCCATTGCTCAGCCTGGGCATTTCTTTTTTGCACAAAAAGAAGTTCATTGTATTTATTACCCAGCGAATCGGTTTGTGGTTCTTTAAAAACGAGAAGTAATGAATGCGGCTCTTTATAACCACTGAAATAATACAGATCAGGGTTTGGGTGATACAGATATTCAACGTCGTTGGAGAATGTACGGGTGGGGTAAGCAAATACCAGCATCACTGAATTATCCGGCATCAATTCCCGCAGCGCTACCCTCCGCCCTGCATGAAAATCTTTGGTGAGATAATCAGTGGGCAGGTTATCATCGGTACTGGATGATAGCGGCTGAGAAAAAATAAATGGTGAAAATATAATAGCAATGGCTATTAACAGGAATCTTGGCTGTAATATTTTAGGCATACAAAAAGTGATTAGTAAACTAAAATAACTTATTTCAATCACCTTCCGTTACGAATTTTTATAAATGGAAAAGGATCTTTATCAATATTGCAGGGGCATATTTCAAATTGTATACTTCCGGGAATAAAGAGAATTTTAATCTTCGTCTTCCCCTTTGTAAAAAGCATCTTCATTACTCAGGTAATGGGTTTCCCATGCTTTCACCGCCTCATCGCTAAGGCATTCAATAATATCATGCAGGATGTCTTTTTTTAATTTCCAGGTGGTTTCCATCGGCTCATCAAACCGCTGAATGAACAGGCAATGATCAGATGCCACAGCCACTTTGATCATGGTGATAGGTGAATCTTCTTTTTCTTTTACCAGGTAATAACAACTGGCTTCGAGCAGGTCATAAGTGTACATAACGCCTCTTTTTTACTATTCTTTAAATTATTTACCAGGGTTAATAAACCAGTATTTAATGGGTACTCAAAACAGTTGAAGATTGAAGGAATCTGATAGGTTAGAAGTAATAATCAAAATTAGGGATTTGAACAGTTTCCGGTCTTAAAATTTCTGTTATCAGAAGCTAACTCGCAGAAAAATATAAGATAGGCAATTGAATTTCATGGAGATAGAGTCAGTTATGCATTTTTTTAATCAATTAAATTTAGAAGTAATAAGCACCATTACAACTAATTTTTTCATATCCTGAAATTAATTATAAGCATTGCGGGCCGCGGATGAAAAGGTACAGGCGGCAATGAAAATACCTCCTCCAGCTTGTGATAACAAACCGTAGGAGGTATGATGTTTTTTTTGAAACAGGTTAACTAAAGAGGCAGGTACGGCTGCATTCTTTTTTCTTTTTCTCTGTTTTCTTTTCAATCACTGCTTTTTTCTTGTTGCTGCTAAAGCTTGCAAAAGCAACAGCCGTAACACTTGCCACCATCACTGCGGCCACTACTATTTTTTTCTTCATAACTGAAATTTTAGAAGTAAAAGTTACGATGTTTTTCAGTTACACAAAATTATGTTTTGATGAGCGGTGAGAATTGGCTGACAAAATTCAACAAACCGGATCAGTATGTGTGGCTACCGTCTGATCTATAATTTAAATCCTGCCACGCCAGGTTTTTTATTCACAGAAGCCATCAGTACCGTTTGTTTTATTCGTTTTATTCTTGTTTCTGGTCGTTTGGCACTGTCTATCCAGGCTAAAAATTGCTTACGGATGCTCATGGAGAATTGTTGAAAATTTTCTTTTGCCTTTTTATCCTTTTCGAAAAAAATATTCAGATCACCAGGCAATTGATTTGTTGCTGCTGCATTATCACTGGCGGTTAATGTATCCCAGCTTCCGTTTTGTTTTGCCAGTTGAATAGCAGTTAAACCGGTGGGCATCATCTGTTTTTGTGTAATTAATTTTTCTATTCTTGTTTTATTTAATTTACTCCATACACTTTTGGGTTTACGGGGAGTAAACTTCAGCATCGTTCTTTCTTCGTCTAATTTTCTTGGCAGGCTGTCTATCCAGCCAAAACATAATGCCTCTTCCACCGCTTCCTCATAGCTAACTCTGGGTTTGCCCGTTTCTTTTTTATAATAAATAAACCAAACAC
>JBKJLR010000251.1:0-3597 GCA_046596865.1 Chitinophagaceae bacterium | reverse complement strand
ATGGACCCATTATTTCTGGGAGTTTCTAATGTTGTTTCTCGCTGTGTTCTGCGGATTTTTAGCAGAATATCAATTGGAACATAAAATTGAAAAGGACCGGGAAAAACAATTTATCCGCTCTCTCTTTTATGATATAAAAGCTGATACGGCAAGAATTAATCGCATTATTAAGACCCGAACTCTCAGGGAAATAAATTTGGATTCACTAAGCCTCCTGGTCAATAATTCCTCTCTCTCTGCGTATTCAGGAGATGCATACTTCTATGCAGTAACAGCATCCCGTACCCTCCTCATTCGCTTTCTTCCGAATGATGGCACCATGCTGCAATTGAAAAATTCTGGAGCGTTCCGTCTGATTCGTAACCGGGTGATTGCAGACAGCATTGCAAAATATGATGTGAACGTAAGAAGTACTTTACGACAGGGAGAAGTGGAAGAAAGCGTTATCCAGGATTACAGATCCGCCGCCCCTGTTATATTTGATGCACTGGTCTTTGACAAATTGCTGGACCAGGATAATAATCCGCACAGGCTGATTGGTGAAAACCCGGCTTTATTAAAATTTGAAAAAAGGGATGTTGATGTATTTAATTATAGACTTTTTTCCATGAAGACCCTTAACAAATCCATGCGGCGGGATATAAAATTACTTCTAATGCAGGCAGAAAATCTCATTACACTTTTAAATAAAAAATATCACCTGGAATAAAATAAGAAAATTTTCTATCTATGGAACAAACACTCCTCGGCATTGGCACAAGGCTACAGCATACCCAGCATGGGCCGGGTGTAATCGTTGGCATTAAATACGCTACTTATATCATTTCGTTTATTAATGTGGGCATAAAAGAAATTGATAAAACCGATGATAAACTGGATGATATTATTGCTGAGAATGTATCCGAAGAAATTGAAACACATAGCGAAGCAGAGAAATCGTTACTTAAAATTCTCCGGCTATGGGGCGGCCTCACCGAAAATGTACCCCTGGGTGATAAATGGGCAAAAGGAATGGTACTATTGCAACCCGCAGATAAAAGCCTGAAACCAAAAGAAATTCCTATTGATGATTTCTTTCACAAAATAGTGATGCTAAGAGACAGGTTAAGGGTGCTGGAACAAACCATCAACAGTAATAAAACGCTGAGTAATGAAGAAAAAGTAAATATCCAGCAATACATCACCCGATGCTATGGTTCCCTTACCACTTTTAATGTTCTATTCAAAAATAAAGAGCACTGGTTTGTGGGAGATAAAGGATCCAAAAACGATTGATAAGGGCATACATCAAAAAAGAGTTGCATAGGCAACTCTTTTTTTCAAGACAGCTAATCCAAAAATAATTTTTTAGAAACCATTTCCGTTTGTAGCCGTTTTTGTCTGACCAAAGGCACTTTTCAGATCGCCCAGGTTTTTATTTAAAAAATCTTTGCCTTTAGTTTTGAGGTCGCTTTTTTGCTCCGGTGTCATTTTACTATACTTATATGCACCATAGGCTGCGGCTGCTGCTAATAATAAACCAACTTTACTGTTTGCCATGACTTATAAATTTAAATTTTAATGATCAGTTTTACCTCTTGTATAATTAAAATATCATGCCAAAAAAAAGAATACTCCAATAGCCCGCAAGAGATTATCACGGGGAATGTTTTCTACAAAAAAAATGTACTTCAATTCATGTTTTTATTATCCAACCTGGAAGCTAAGTCTGCTGGCTTTAAAAATTAGAATCATCAGGATGTCTAAAACTCACTAACTTAATAGCACCAAGTATCTTACATACCTTATTTTTTAAGATATAAACCTAAAAACTGCTTATGAAATTATTGACTCCCGTTCAAAACAAAGAAAGAGAAGTGTTCATGGATGTACTCAGGGGCTTCGCCATCCTGGGTATTTTTATTGCCAACCTCTCCGGGTTCAGTTGGTATACAGAGAGTGCAAATGCCACAGGCCCTATGCTGATGCCAGAACTTGATCATAAAATGGCTTTCCTGCATCATATGTTTATTGAAGGGAAATTTTATTCCATATTCAGCTTATTATTCGGCTGGGGCATTGCTCTTCAGTTCAAAAGAGCTGACGCCAACGGCATTAATGCTCTCCCAATAGTAAGAAGAAGATTATTATTTATGCTGTTATTGGGTGCTATTCATTTACTCATCTGGCCCGGTGATATTGTCTTCTTTTATGCGCTTCTTGGGTTTGTGCTTTTGCCACTCCGGAAATTATCTAATAAGGCTTTAGTGATTACCGGGGCTATTCTTATTCTTTCACCCATTCTTTTATATGCTGCTAAAATGCAATGGTCATGGGTAAATGCCCCTGCGGGGTTTTTAAATGAAATGGGTCAAAAAGTGGATGGCAGGTTAAATGGAACTACGTCGGAGGCAGATTTTATGAACTTGCTTAAAAACGGATCGTGGTGGGATAATTTGAAGGCTAATATTTCGGGATTCTTTTTTCGCTATGGCTACCTGTTTTTTGTAAGCCGTATACCAAAAGTATTGGGGGTGTTCCTGATTGGTTATGCACTCGGACGTTCAGATTTTTATAAGAATATTGCACAGCATAAAAAAACAGTATACATCATAATAATCCTGGGGTTGCTGATTGGTTTGCCGGCTAATTATTACCTGGCCCGGTACATGACTTATTTTATGGGCGACTACTGGATGCTTAAAACAAAGGGGCTCTATCAAACTATTGCTTATGCATTGGGCGTAGTGCCGCTGGCTTTGGCATATGTTGGTTTGTTCATGTTGAGTTTTCAAACTGTTCCGGGTAAAAAGATATTGTCGGTACTGGCACCGGTTGGTAAAATGGCTTTTAGTAATTATATCATGCACTCACTAATTGGAAATTTTGTTTTCCTGGGTGCAGGTTTGGGATACATGGGGCAGGTTGGCCCTGTCTATTATACGTTGTTTGGCGTTGGCGTTTTTATTATCCAGATCATCCTGAGTACTATCTGGTTAACGTATTTTAATTTTGGTCCCGTAGAGTGGCTTTGGCGAAGTGCGACGTATAAAAAATGGCAACCGATGCGAAAAAGAATGATACAGGATCTTTCATAACTTTATAATTACAATCAATGTGTATGTCAATTGTGAAAATGATAGTATCCGTCTTTTTTGCTGCATTTTTTTATTGCGGATGCAACACAAAAATCACAAAAACTTCTGACCAGCTTGGTGAAATCAGTTTTACTGCAACTGGTAAGGCAGATGCCCAGCCAGCTTTTAAAAAAGGAGTATTGTTATTACACAGTTTTGAATATGCGGATGCGGCAGAAGAGTTTCAGAAGGCTAAAAAAATTGACCCCGACTTTGCTATGGCGTATTGGGGCGAAGCCATGACCTATAATCATCCTTTGTGGCAAGAGCAGGATTACAAGAAGGGTAATGAAACCCTGAATCAACTGGCAGCATCACCAGAAGAAAGAATAAACAAAGCCAAAACGGGATTAGAAAAAGATTTTCTCGGCGGAATTAATATATTATTCGGAAAAGGAAACAAAGCAGAAAGGGACAGCAGTTATGCAGTTTACATGGGGACATTGTATAAAAAATATCCCGGTAATGATGAAGTGGCATC
>JBKJLR010000224.1:0-6082 GCA_046596865.1 Chitinophagaceae bacterium | reverse complement strand
AAAAAAGCAGAGCATGGATTTGTTTCTATGATACCATATGAAGACAAGTATTTTATTTCCTGGCTGGATGGAAGAAATACTGCTATGGAAGGCAAAGGGGGACATGCTGAAGGCCATCATGGACAAATGACTATCCGCGGTGCAATAATTAATAAAAAGGGAAACAAATCGGCAGAGTGGGAACTCGATGACCGGGTTTGCGATTGCTGTCAGACAAGTGCCACCATAACTGTCAATGGACCTATTGTAGTTTACAGAGATAGGTCGGAAGGGGAAATAAGGGATATCTCTATTGTTCGTTTTGTAAACGGCCAATGGACATTACCCAAAACTATTTTCCCCGATAACTGGAAAATTGATGGATGCCCGGTTAACGGACCAAGAGCCGATGCGTATGGCAATAATCTTGCCTTGGCCTGGTTTTCATCACCTGATAAAAAGGCGCAGGTAAATATTATTTTTTCAACAGATGGCGGCGCTACATTTAATACTCCTATCCGCATTGATGAAGGAAAAGGAATTGGGAGGGTGGATGTAGTAATGTTGAATGAAAAAAGTGCAGTCGTAAGCTGGATGGAAGGGTCGGTGATAAAAGCGGTCAAAGTTTTTACAGACGGCAAAAAAGAAAATTCAATAATTATTGCTTCTTCAGCAGAATCAAGGTCCAGTGGATTTCCGCAGGTAACAAAATCAGGTGATAATTTAATTTTTGCCTGGACGGATGAAAAAGAGAAAACAATTAAAGTAGCAAGCCTTTCCTTACAATGATGCCTTTATGCCTTAAATGATAATGCTGGCGAAATAAGAAAATTCACCAGATAGCCGACAACCTATATGCAATAAGAACTGTTTCTCTTTTTTTGCCGTATGTAGATTTTTAAAGCCAACTCTAAATGCGCCTTTTTTATTCTTTTGCAATTTTTGCCCTGTTTTTTTCTGCTACATCATCAGTGGCTTCAGCCCAGCAAGGTACTATCCGTGGATTTATAAATGATGCCGACTTGAAAATTCCTATAACAGGTGCAAGTATCAACATTGCCGGTAATAAAGGCGATAATTCAGATATGTTCGGCATGTTCAATATCCCCGGCATCACACCCGGCCAATATGAAATGACCGTTTCTCATATTGGTTATAAAAGCGAAATCATCAATGTGGAAATAAAGCCAGAACTGGTTTCTTCCGTGAATGTAAATATGAAAAAAAGCAACCTTGACCTGGCAGAGGTGAGATTAAATATTAAAAAAAGTAATGTTTTAAATACTATAAGTGCGGTGGATATAAGATTACGTCCGGTTAATACTTCGCAGGATGTGTTGCGGATTGTTCCCGGTTTATTTATAGCACAACATGCCGGAGGGGGTAAAGCTGAGCAGATATTTTTACGTGGGTATGACATTGACCATGGAACAGATATCAGCATCAGTGTAGATGGCATGCCGGTAAATATGGTAAGTCATGCACACGGACAAGGTTATGCAGATTTACATTTTCTAATCCCTGAAACCGTGGAGAAAGTAAATTTTGAGAAGGGTCCCTATTTTGCGGGGAAAGGAAACCTTGCCACAGCGGCGTATGTAGATTTTACCACAAAAGATTTTTTAGAGAACAACAGTATTAAATTGGAAGCAGGCCAGTTTAATACACAGCGGGCTGCTGGTCAGTTTAAAATATTTAATAAACAAACAGAAAAAAGCAGGCAACAATTTTATGTTGCTTCCGAATATTCTTCTACAGATGGTTATTTTGAAAGTCCGCAGGATTTTCATCGCTTCAATGTAATGGGTAAATATAGTGCCTGGTTTGGCAATCAAGCTCAGTTGACAATACTTGCCTCTACTTTTGATAGTAAGTGGAATGCATCGGGACAAGTACCCGACAGAGCAGTGAAAGCTGGCATTATCGGACGCTTCGGTGCTATTGATGATAAAGAAGGGGGAAACACAAGCCGCACTAATGTAACAGTTAGATATAACCACCAACGGAAAAATGGGTGGAAAGCAACCGACCAGGTTTATTTTTCCAGGTATAAGTTTAACCTGTATTCAAATTTTACTTTCTTCCTCGAAGACCCGGTTAATGGTGATATGATAAACCAACGGGAAGGCAGAAATATTTATGGCTTTCATACGACTGAATCAAAATCATACTTGCTGGGCAATAAAAGAGGCGTTACAGAATTTGGTGCAGGCTTCCGCTTTGATGATGTAAAAGATATTCAATTGGCAAAATCACCCAACAGGGTTTTTATAAGTCATATACAATTGGGAGATGTAAAAGAACTGAATAATTATTTATATGTAAACCAGGATGTGGAGGTAAGCGATAAATGGAACCTGAATTCTTCTGTACGCTACGACCGTTTTAACTTCCGGTATAAGGATAAACTGGCAGGTGCTGCTGCTTTCAGTAAGCAAACAAAAGGAATTGTAAGTCCAAAACTGAATATCAGCTATGCTCCAAATCAAAAAGTAAAATTTTACCTGAGCAATGGGCTTGGTTTTCATTCCAATGATACCAGAGTTATATTAAACAATGAGGCTAAAGATATTTTACCAAGGGTATTGGGAACAGACCTCGGTATAATTATGAAGCCCAACAAAAAATTAATTGTAAAAACTGCCATATGGCATTTGTATTCTCAACAGGAGTTTGTGTACGTAGGCGATGCAGGTGTAGTAGAACCAAGTGGCAAAACAAGAAGAATGGGTGTGGATGTATCTGCCCGTTATCAATTTAATAAATGGCTGTTTGGAGATATAGATGTAAACCTGACAAAAGCAAGAGCAATTGGGGAAACAAAAGGCGAAGATTATGTTCCATTAGCTCCTCCATTTACAAGCATTGGGGGCATTACTGCCAGGGCTCCAAATGGTTTTAGCGGTTCGGTCCGTTACAGGTTAATTGGAAGCCGCCCGGCCAATGAAGATAATTCAATAATGGCAGAAGGGTATTTTCTGCTGGATATGGTGGTGTCTTATCGCATCAAAAAGGTTGAATTTCATCTTTCTGTTGAAAACATGCTGAACAGGGAATGGAGAGAAGCACAATTTGATACAGAATCAAGATTGAAGTTTGAAGTAAATCCCATTTCTGAAATCCATTATACCCCAGGTACTCCATCATCTGTAAAAGCTGGTGTTAGCTTTAATTTTTAAAAGGGAAATTAATTCCTTCAGAGAGTTAGTCCCGACTCTTTTCGGCACCTAACATGATTAATAGTGTGGTTTAGTATAATTAATAGCACAATCGGAATTATGTCTATGGTAGGACTAAGAAGTGCAGAAAAGAATAATTCATCAGGCGGATTAAAGATTCCCTATTGAGAAAATAATTTCCCATAACTCAGTAACTTATTATTACTAATAGTTTATTAAGTGATAATCAGGTACTTATATTTATCTGAAATAAAAATTTTTCTGCCTCTCTATTTGGTTCGAACATCCCGCAAGGAAATCGGTTATACTTTTTAACACACCTTAAATCCACACAACACAGGTATCCGTAAGTAATTGCGCCTTTACCCTTGATATGCTTTAAAGCTCACAACTAAAAAAATGTTTATGCGTAAATTTCAACCCAGATTTGTACAGATTTTTTACCTGCTTTTTGCTTTAATTATGGTCAGTTCCCGGGCATCGGCCTCCAGTCACCGGGAGGCTCCGTTGATTTCCAACGATCCGTTGGCAGATAATACTGATGTATATGCGTTCCGCAGCCCGGATGATCCTACTACTGTAACGCTTATTGCTAATTATATTCCGTTCGAATTACCAGAAGGCGGCCCTAATTATTACACTTTTGGTACCGACATACGCTACGAGATTCATATCAAAAATAAAACTACGACTCCTGGTGATGATATCACCTATCGGTTCACTTTTACACAGGTGAACCAGGACCCAACCACTTTTTTCAACATCCGTCTTGCTCAGCAAAATATAAAGACAAATTATATCTGCGAAAAAAGCACTAATGGCGGTACAAGTTTTACAACTATAGTTGCAAATGGTACGGTGCCACCAGCTAATATTGGTCCCCGTTCCATTACCACACCAGGTTTAGGATTGGGAGCTCCCAATTACAATGCGTTAGTGCAAAGTGCCATTGCCACGGCTACCACCACAGAAAAAATTTATTGTGGCCCTGCAGACGATCCTTTCTTTGTTGACCTTGCTGGTGTTTTTGATGTTGGCAATTTCCGTCCTGAAGGAAATACTACTAATCCAACCAAAGATGGATTGGCAAGATTTAATGTGCACAGTATTGCAATTAAAGTTCCAATAAGCTTACTACAAAAAGATGGTAAGGATGTTTCCCAGGCGGCTAATATTCTCGATGGTGATTTTGTAATTGGTGTATGGGCATCTGCCAGCCGCCGACAGATAAAAACATTGGGTGCAAATGGCATCCCTGTTCACTCTGGTAATTGGGTACAAGTTTCAAGACTTGGAATGCCCCTGACAAACGAAGCCGTAATTCCGGTTGGTAGTAAAGACAAATGGAATGCTACCACTCCTTATAATAATAACGATTTACAGTTTGCGCCTTTCTTTAACAATCCTGAACTGGCGTTGTATATGGATAGCTCACAATTTGGTGGTGCTGTTCCTTCATTAAATGATTTAAGGATTCAGACCCGTTCTCTGGGTACTTATGATTTTAGAAATGGTAAACCAGGTTTGTTTGTACTGAAAGGCTCACCTGCTTTAGCAGGCACTGCTTTGGATGATGCTATTTTTGGAACTATTTTATTACCAAATGCAACAAGCCCCCGTGCTGTTGACCTGTTACCAATTTTCTATACGGGTGTTCCTAATTTGCGTCCTTATCAGTTAGCTACCGGTAAAAACAATAATGTGCTTGCCGCGGGAAAACCTTTCATCAACAACTTCTTACCCACATTGGGTGATATGCTCCGGTTAAATATGGCCGTACCGGTCACTCCAAGAACAGATCCTAAATTCAGTTCTCTTGGTATTATCCAAGCAGCGGTGCTTGGATTAACAGACCCTGCCTATAATGGCTCTACTATGCTGCAGTTCATTCCTAACATGGATGGGTTTCCTAATGGAAGAAGATTAGAAGATGATGTAACAACCATTGAACTACAGGCTGTAGGTGGTGTAGCCCTGGCCGCTATTGGTTTGTGGTATGATGATTTTACGGGAACAGGAAGCCCTGTAACCAATAAACTGGTCCGTACTATAAGTTTTAAATCAGGACCTACCACTAACGATACCACTTTCCGTACCACCTTTCCATATGTACAGAATCCGTGGAGAGGATACGATTACACCATAAAAGCAAGGTTCTGATAACTCAATCAATTCAAAATTTGAAATAACTGATTTATGAAAAAAATTATAAACATAGCAACGCTTCTTATCGCAGTGATGTTTAGTCTGCAACAAACAGCTATTGCATCTTCACACCGTGAAGCTCCGTTGATCTCCAATGATCCTTTAGCAGATAATACTGACGTCTATGCTTTTAAAAGCCCGTCTGATCCCGAGAAAATAATTCTCATTGCTAACTATATTCCGTTTGAGCATCCTGCGGGAGGGCCAAATTATTATACATTTGGTTCTAATATCAGGTATGAAATTCACATTGATAATAAAACATCAACAACCGGTGATGATATTGTATATCGTTTCACCTTTCAGCAAGTCAATGAGGATCCCACTACTTTTTTCAATATCCGTTTAGGTAAAGAAAATCTTAAAACAACTTATACCTGTGAACGTAGTATGAATGGTGGAAGTACTTTTACAATTATCAAGACAGGTGGAAAGGTTCCGCCTACTGATATTGGTCCCCGTTCAATTAATTCCAGTGTTGGATTAAATTCTCCTACTTATGAAGCATTGGTGCAATCAGCAATAACTACGGCAACAACCGGGGAAAAAATATTCTGCGGTCCTATTGATGATCCTTTCTTTGTTGATCTCGGTGGTGCTTTTGATGTGGGTGGATTCCGTACTGCTGCACAAGGTGCCAGAGATGGATTGGCAAAATTTAATTGTCATTCAATAGTGATTGAGGTTCCTGTTTCTACATTACAAAAAGATGCAAAAAC
>JBKJLR010000193.1:0-4266 GCA_046596865.1 Chitinophagaceae bacterium | reverse complement strand
ATTTGGGTTAAGTGAATTGGAGGATAGGATTTACACAGGTTATATAGGTATTCCAATAGCCGGTCTTTTTATCTGGTTATTTATATACCTGTATAAAGCCATGCGACACTTTTATGGGCAGCGCCGTTGGAAAACCTTTATAAAATTATTATTGGTTGCTTTTTTTTCATTGTTTATGATGTTGATATTACTCACTTTTTTTCTTTTCTTTTCCGCTTTTACACTATAATAGTTCCCTGTTATGAATACAAAATTGAGTGATGCCTTTCTACGTTTAGTTAATATTATGGATGAACTGAGGCAAAAATGCCCTTGGGATAAAAAACAAACCATCCAATCGTTACGGCAAATGACGATAGAAGAAACGTATGAATTGGCTGATGCGATAACAGCAGAAGACTGGAAGGGAATCAAAGAAGAATTGGGAGATGTACTATTACATATTATTTTCTATGCAAAGATCGGAAGCGAACAAAAACAATTTGAATTGGATGAAGTAATTGATGGTATTTGTGAAAAATTAATATACCGGCATCCGCATATTTATGGCGATGTAAAAGTGAATGATGCAGAAGATGTAAAAAAGAATTGGGAAAAATTAAAATTTAAGGAAGGTAAAAAATCAGTTATTGAGGGAGTTCCAAAATCGCTGCCGGCTACTGTAAAAGCCATGAGGTTACAGGAAAAAGCCAAACAAGTGGGTTTTGAATGGGATAATAAAGAACAGGTTTGGGAGAAAGTAGAAGAAGAAATACGGGAACTGCAGTCAGCAGTTGGCAGTCAACAGTCAGCAGTCAGCAGTAAAGATAAAGAGGAGCTCCAAAAGTATGTAGAGGAGGAATTTGGTGATGTTGTCTTCTCATTAATCAATTATGCACGGTTTTTGCAAGTAGATGCCGAAAATGCCCTGGAAAAGACAAATAAAAAATTCATCTACCGGTTCACACAAATGGAACAACAGGCGATAGAAAGCGGCAAAAATCTTACCGACATGACACTTTCCGAAATGGATGACATCTGGAATATTATCAAACAACAGCGGCAGGAATAGTGAGACCCCCATTTAAAAATATCTTATTCAGTAAGTACGGGTTGTTGGTACTGGGAGCGTTACTTTTTATTCTTTCTTTTGTATTCAATAAACTATACAGTAACCGTTCATCGGTGGCGCAGGAAGTAAGGCTGGCTGAGAAATACATTAACGATCAGCAGAAAGACTTTACTTCTTTCAGTAATGACACTGTTATTATTAACCGCCTGCTTGCACAGGCCGGAACGTTGAGTGAAATGAATCATCTCACGGCAAAAAAATATGGTATATTTCTTTATTCAGTGGATGAGTTTGGCAGTGCAGAAATGCGGTTCTGGAATGACCAGATCGTAGTTCCATCCCCTGCATTGTTATCTGCAGAGGAAGGAGAATATTTCTCTAAAGAACCCAATGGATGGTACTATAATATTAAAAAGACAAAGGTTGATAGCAGAAGGGCGGGTAAGTTGTTAATGATAGCGATGATACCCGTTCGATCTGATTTTTTTATTACAACGGATTACCTGCCTCAAAAATTTTTCTACAGCAGTTCAGCAGATAAAAGGGTAAGGATAAGCGAAACAATTACGGACTTTCCCGTAAAAACGGTTTCGGGTAAAATACTTTTCTACCTGGATGAGAAAGCCTCAGTGGCGGTCTCTTATAATGACCGGCGAACGATTTTATTAAGATTTGCCGGAGTGTTGTTATTATTTCTGTTTATTCATTTATTTGCGGAATTCATAGCTAAAAAAGGGGAAACCTGGAGAGCTATCGGTTTATTAACGGTTATTCTTTTAACCTTCCGGCTGGCTACTTATTATTTCCCTTCTATTTTAAACCTCCGTCAATTTGAATTATTCAGTCCGCTTATTTATGGCTCCAATGGCATTCAGCGTTCGTTGGGTGATCTATTACTAAATGCCATTCTGTTTTGCTGGGTAATTTTATTTGCCTGGTCAAAATTGCGGTATGTAGAAAATCCAACGGCTAGCTTTTCACTGAGTATGAGATGGGTTGCCGGTATCCTTGGCCTGTGCCTGTTGATCATTTCCACTTTTGTTCTTGCCACCGTTATCCGCAGCCTTGTGGCTGATTCAAAAATATCATTTGATGTTACAAATTTCTTCAGCCTGAACCGCTACACCGTGTTCGGGTTTTTTGTACTGGCTTGTCTTTCTTTGTCGTACTATTATTTTTCACAACTGTTATTCCGTCTCATATTCCCTTTGTTTGACGGTAAAAACTTTCTCATCTACTTTGTTATCAGTTTTGCAGGGCTGGTTTACCTTACTACCCGTTCAGGTAATCCCGAAGTTTTATTTTACCTGCCGGTATTACTTTGGTTACTTGCCTACACCTGGCTGGTTAACCGGAAAGGAGTACTATTCAATAATATTCGTGTCAATATAGCTGGTATCCTTTCCTGGATATTTGTGTTCTCCCTGTCCATCACAGCAATTATGTTTTCACAAAACAGGAAAGTAGAATGGGAGAAAAGAAAATTAATAGCGGATAAATTGGCCGTGCAAACCGATCCATCGAGTGAAAGATTGATGAGCATTGCCATCAAATACCTCGACAATGATTTCCTCAGCGACAATTTTCAGCGTTTTGCTGATGAAGAAAAAAACAGGCCTTTCAGGGATAGCATCATCACCGATAGTTACAGCGGCTATTTGAATAAATATGATACCCGTTTATATGTGTATGATGAAAGTGACAGGCCGTTGTTTAATGAAGATCCGTTGCCTTACCAGTCCTTAAATACCATCCTTACTGTACAATCCAAACCCACACAAACCGAAGGATTGTTTTATTATGAAACGTCTTTTGATAAATTTAATTATATCACCCGGCGGGATGTGACGGATACGGGAGGCAGGAAACTGGGTTCTTTTTTCATTGTATCCAATTTTAAAAGTTACAGCCGGGATGCTTTGTTCCCTGAATTATTTCGCCAGTTCAAAGAAACAGACCCGGAGAACTCACCCATTTATTCCAATGCAGTGTATGACAGCTTGCGGCTGATCTCACCTCCCGGCAATTATCCTTTCCCTATCTTTTTAACTATAAACGAAATTCCAAAACAGCAATATCAGCAAAGGGTGAACGGCGATCATGATGAATTATGGTACAGGGCCGGTAATGATAAAGTAGTGGTAATAGCCCGGAAAAAACAAACCACCATTGAAACGATCACACTCTTCTCCTATATCTTTTGTTCTTTTCTTTTCCTCGTAGCATTTGTTCAATTAATTTCTTTTATCCTTAGCACAGGATATAACTGGATAGGGTTGCGACGCCTGTTCCAGTTAAATATCCGGTCCCAGGTACACAGCACTATTATTTTCATCAGTATTTTTTCTTTTCTTGTTATCGGGGCCTCTACAATTTCTTTTTTCATTAGCCGTAACAAACAAAGCAACAGTGAAAAGTTAAGCCGGACGATGAAAATAATGGTGAAAGAGATGGAAAAAAAGCTGGCTGATCACAACATATTTGATGATGTGGTGAAAATTTATGATTCAGTTTCCAATACCGGGCTGCAGAAGTTGGTGGATGAAGTTTCTGATATTCACGGTGTGGATGTGAATGTATATGATCTGAAAGGAGACTTGCAGGTTACTTCTGAAGCCAACGTTTATACAAAAGGTGTGCTGAGTAAAAAGATGGACCCCACCGCTTTTTATCACCTGGACAGGATGCGCCAGGTACAACATGCACAGGAAGAAAAGATCGGCAACTTCTCCTACCTCAGCATTTATTCCCCGGTAAGAGATGATGCAGGAAAAGTATATGCCTATATTAATATTCCCTACTTTACTTCCAAACCCGAACTTCGACAGGAGATCTCGAACTTCCTGGTAACTATTATCAATCTAAATGCTTTTATCTTTTTAATTGCGGGATTGATCGCTTTATTTATTGCCAATCGTATCACTCACTCTTTCTCCATCATCAGTGATAAAATGCGGGAAGTGAACCTGGGGAAAATGAATGAACAAATTACCAGTTCACCAATTTCATCATTGCGGTT
The DNA here is from genome assembly GCA_046596865.1 of Chitinophagaceae bacterium. Lineage (GTDB taxonomy): Bacteria > Bacteroidota > Bacteroidia > Chitinophagales > Chitinophagaceae > JJ008. The sequence continues at coordinate 196 of JBKJLR010000193.1, read as the reverse complement.
CCAGGTAATTTGTTCATTCATTTTTCCCAGGTTCACTTCCCTCATTTTATCACTGATGATGGAGAAAGAATTAGTGATACGATTGGCAATAAATAAAGCGATCAAGCCCGCAATTAAAAAGATAAAAGCATTTAGATTGATAATAGTTACCAGGAAGTTCGAGATCTCCTGTCGAAGTTCGGGTTTGGAAGTAAAG
>JBKJLR010000396.1:0-3273 GCA_046596865.1 Chitinophagaceae bacterium | reverse complement strand
CCGGTGAACTGCAACTCCCCTTCCGCATTATGCTGGTGGGTGATAAGTTTGGTCCACCGGTGTTTAGTATTGCCGAATTGCTGGGGAAATCAGCAACAATGGAACGTATAAACCGGGCAATAAAGATGTTTGAATAGCCGTTAAACCCATTGCATCTTGCACAGTCTGAAAAACCTATGAGAAAAATACTGCCACTGCTTTGTCTATCTTTTCTTTTTGCCTGTAAAAAAGAATCTTCAATAAACACTCCTCCGACAACTGTTGACAGTGCCGTTGTAACCGTTAATAATGGTTATGGGGCAGGAAAGTATAAGGTTGGCGATACGGTACACATTTTCAGTACGGCGTACACAAGCAGCCAGTTGTTTGATACATGGAGCAGTGCTGATGCTTCGTTACTGAATGGAAAAGATGAATGGCATACCTGGTTTATAATGCCTGCCAAAAACGTAAGCTACACCGGCAGCATTAAAAATATTACACCCGTTACAATCACTTTTGAACAAATAATGGGAAGAGACCGGCTAAAACCTGTTTATTATTATTTTGCGGCGGGGCACAAAGGATTCGTTTTATTATTGCATGGTTCTGGCGGCACAGCGCAACATTTTGTAAACAGCTATGAATATCAGCAACTGATTAAAGACCTGGTGACTGATAATTTTGGGGTGATTGTTACCGAAGCAGAAGAAGCCACCACCGGTATTGATGCCAATGGTGATGGAAAATTAAGATGGGGTATCACTCCGTATGACTCTGTCTCCAATATAGATTATGCCAATATCAAAATCATTACCGATATTTTTTATACCCGTGGTGTAACCAACAGGAATAAACTTCGCTATTCAGTAGGCATGAGCAATGGTGGAAATTTTTCATCGTACTTGTCTTCACTATTCAGTTATAAAGCTGGTATCAGTTATTGTGCCCCGTCTGGTGCACCAATTGCATTAAGCTCTGTTACGCCACTTCAGTTTTGCATGGCAAGGTTTGACAATAATGAAAATGTAGGACCCACTGGTAATGCCAATGCACTCACCAACTCACAAACACTTACCGCCCGGGGCATTTGCAGCAAATATTATATGCAGGAACATTCTCCGTTATATGCTGAACGGTTTGCCAGGAAAGGCGATATAACAATTGCCAAATCCACTTCGGTTTTTAATGAATTAAAAAGCAAGGGCTACATCAATAATAAAAATTATTTCATCGGTTTTTCAGATGCCCTGACAACAGCCTACCAGGCTAATCCAACTTCTTTTCCAGAACTAAACAGTTTAACTATCCTGCAAAAGCTTACGGTTGTTGAACAAATTGACCTGGCGGTAGCGGATCACCAGATGTACAGCGATTACAACAGGGCTACGCTGAAATTCCTGAATACGCAGTGCCTGTAAATGAAAAAACAGGTTACCCAATAATTATCCCTGCTGCAGTATTACTTGCATTACTTGTACAAAATCACCAGCCCCTAAGGCTTCAATCATTTGTATTTGCTCCGTATTTAACCGGAATAAACCTTCGGTATTGAGCACTACCTGCTCTGCTGTTCTTATTCCGGGAATAATAGTAGAAATTTCTTCATAGCTCAAAATAAAACTTAATGCCAGTTGAGTTTTTGTACAATTATAAATTGAACACAACTCCCAAACTTTTTCCAATGCCCCGTTAGCCGTCGCAATCACATTTTCGGTAAGGCGGTTTTTACGATGATCATTATCTGCAAAAGAAAATCCATTATCAAACTTACCCGTAAGTAATCCAAACTGCAGGGGCATCCTGGCGATAATTCCATATCCTTTTTCGGTGGCTAATCTTAGTAAGGGCAACGCTTTTTGGTTGAGAAGGTTGAATACGAGTTGAAATCCATTTCCCAATGTATTATGAATAAGAAATTCAGCTTCGGCCAGCGGTTCGAATGTATTTAAAGACAACCCCCAATAACGAATCTTCCCCTCCTGTTGCAACGCTTGCATGGCTTCTATACAATCACCCTGTTGCAGGTGCGTCAATCGGGCTGTATGTAATTGGTAATAATCAATCGTATCTCTCTGCAACCGATGAAGGCTTTCCTCGCAGGCCTGCAGAATATGTTCTTTTGAATAATCGACTGTAAATTGTTCATTCCTGGATACATTGCCCACTTTAGTAGCAATTATAACTTCTTTATTTTTCCCGATTGTTTTGCCCAGCAATTTTTCCGAATGGCCTAAGCCATAAATATCGGCTGTATCAAAAAAATTAATGCCTGCATCCAGCGATGAATGAATGGCTTTTATTGAAACGTTGTCATCTGAATCGCCCCAGCCAATTGAAGTAGTGCCTATCATGGCACCCCCACCAATAGCCCAGGCACCAAATCCTATTTCACTTACTGTGAGGTCGGTATTTCCGAATTTTCTGTATTCCATATTGTAATTTACTACGCAATTGATTAAAGACTGTATTTTCGCTACATAAGATTTCTGCATGAAAAGACCCGTCAGAGTTTTAGTTGCCAAAGTGGGCTTAGACGGCCATGACCGTGGAGCTAAAGTTATTGCCACCGCCTTGCGGGATGCCGGTATGGAAGTTATTTACACCGGTCTCCGCCAAACTCCCGAAATGGTGGTAAATGCAGCTTTGCAGGAAGATGTGGATGCTATCGGCATCAGTATTCTTTCCGGTGCACACAACACCGTGTTCCCAAAAGTAATTGCCCTGATGAAAGAAAAGAAAATGAACGACGTATTGCTCACCGGTGGCGGTATCATTCCTGAAGATGATATGAAAGCATTGAATGATTCAGGTGTGGGAAAATTATTTGCCCCGGGCACACCCACATCAGAAATCAGTAAGTATATAAAAGATTGGGTAAAAGTCCATCGAAATTTTTAAACTATTTGTATGTATCAAACATTATTAATTTCCTCCGATAATAATATTCTTACCATTACCATTAACCGTCCCGACAAACTGAATGCATTAAACAAAACAGTTTTGGAAGAATTAAATAAAGTATTAGATAATATTTACACTGATCCCGAAATAAAATCAGTCATCATAACCGGAAGCGGACCCAAAGCATTTGTGGCCGGTGCTGATATTTCTGAATTTGGGGGTTTGAATAAAGCAGAAGCTATGGCACTTGCAAAAAGAGGGCAGGATACTTTTGCCAGAATTGAAAATTCTCCCAAACCGATTGTGGCAGCAGTAAATGGTTTTGCCCTGGGCGGTGGCTGTGAATTAGCGATGAGCTGTCATTTTCGTATGGCATCCGAAAATGCAAAA
>JBKJLR010000381.1:0-14063 GCA_046596865.1 Chitinophagaceae bacterium | reverse complement strand
AATGTTGCAAATTTCAGTAAGCTTCTTTCTTTTGTTTTCTCAATCCACGATAGATATACCAATCCGTTTTTATCAGTAAACAAATAAGGTTCCGCACTGACCGAATCAGCGGGAGATGTAAGCAGTTTTAGTTTACTTATTTCATTGCTGGTTGATTCGCTGACCTTCTTATCTGTTTCTTTTGAAACATTCCTGCAGGAAATAATCACCAGGATAAGGAATAATGCATTTAATAGTTTAGTCATTTTTGTTTGCAATTTTACGAATCATATTAATACTGATGCTATCATCCCATTGTCGGGAACCCATTTCAGAAAAGACAAGTTCTCCTTCAGCATTAAAAATAAAAGTTGTTGGAAGGGTCTGAACGTTTAATTCCTCGCTGTTTTCAATACGGGTATAGTTAAATCTGTAATTGTTTACATTTTTGAATTCAGCAATTTCTCCGGCACTCTCACCGGAAGCCATTAAAAATATCACATCATCATTTTCCAGGATAGTTTGTGCGTTTTGAATAGAAGGCATTTCTGCAATACAGGGTTTGCACCAGGTAGCCCAAATGTTGAGAAATATTGTTTTGCCCTGATACAATTTTAGCCTTATAGGCTTGTTCGTCAAATCAGTTAATTTCAATTGATCTAATACACTGGCTTTAGAGATAGACGCAGGTTTATTTTTATCGACTTCTTTGCAGCCCAATAACCACAATAACAATACAATGCTGAGTCTGCTAATCACTTATTTCTATTATTGAACGAATTAATATTACCAATAGTGTAAGTTATGCAAAAGGTATAGTGTCTTTGATCGTTTCCCCTATTTAATTGCTTCGTATCAAATATTTTTTATTTATAAGTTTCAAGCAGTATAAGCTTAGTAGATAAATCAGTACAGGCAGAATCATAAATTGTAATAACGGCGATATGCCTGCATTAAAGAAAGGAAGGACTGGCATCGAATCGTCGTAAGCCCAGCTTCCTAATGATAAATGCCGCATTTCTGATAAAACAGCACCTGTTCCACCGATTAAGACCACAATAACAATCCGGGTTAATCTTAAATGTTTTACCCAAAAGGGGTCTTTAAAAATAGTAGCAAGCCCTAAGTAAATGAGGAGAACCATAATAGCATCTGCAATGGAGGCTAAAGCACAAAATAAGATATGGTCAATATCATAAGAAGAATTCCTGTATAACGGAATTTGAATTAACTCCCATGCAAAATTCAGGAGGAATGCAAGAATAGTTATAGTAAAAAGTAATGTATTGAAATTTTTTCTGTCAGTTACTTTTTTGAATAAAAAAAAATATAAAATACATAACAAAGCAAGGGCAAAAAAGGGAACCAAAAAAATGACAGGTTTTATATTGTCCAACTGTTTAATTATTACGGACTATTTTGTTTTAGCTAACCACTCCTGGAATTGTTTTATTTCCATATTCTGATCCTCAATTATTTTTTGTGCCATCTTTTTCATCTCGATATGTTTTCCGTGAGATATTTCATTCTGAGACATCATTACCGCACTTTCGTGGTGAGGAATCATCATAGTTGCAAAATCCTTATCGGCATCACCTGACATTTGCATACCCTTCATTTTATCCATCATCGTATTCATGGCCTCCATTAATTCATTATGTTCACCGTCTCCATGACCTTTATCTGCATGCACCTCTTTCTTACCATCAGTATTATGCTTGGCTATCAGAACCTTTAATTCATCTATTTCCTTTTTTTGAGAAGTAACAATATTCTGAGCCATTGACTTTATTTTTTCATCTTTTCCTTTCGGCAAATACATTTCTGCCATTTCTACGGCGCTTTGGTGATGTGGTATCATCATGGTAGCATAGTCAAGGTCAAAATCTCCGGTCATAGTCATTGTATTCATCTCCTCCATCATCTTTTTCATCATTTGGTTGTGTTCTTCCATGGCATCCCCGGTAGGTTTATTTGTCATGGGATCATTGTGGGTGGCGGTGTCTGCAGTTGTTTTTTTTGAACTGCCCGAATCCTTACAAGCCTGGAAGGAGAGTATAGAGAAAGCTAAGATTGTTATTAATAAAATGTTTTTTTTCATATTACTTATTTTAAAAAACTATTTAAAGAAAAATGGATTTCAAATTTAATTGTTGCTATTTTGTTCTCACTTTTAATAAACCCGCATTAATAGCTACAATTAGTGTGCTAAACGTCATTAATACAGCTCCTGAGGCCGGGCTGAGTAAAATACCTTGTTTGTATAAGACGCCAGCTGCCAGTGGTAAGGCTATAACATTATAACCTGTTGCCCAAATAAGGTTTTGAATCATTTTGCGGTAAGTAGCTTTACCAAATAAAATCAGGTTCACCACGTCTTTTGGATTGCTGTTCACCAAAACAATTCCTGCTGTTTCTGCTGCAATATCGCTGCCGCTGCCAAGGGCGATACCAACATCAGCCTGGGCCAATGCAGGAGCATCATTAACACCATCCCCTGTCATGGCTACAAATTCACCTTTCTCCTGAAGCTCTTTTATTTTTTCTAATTTCTGATGGGGCAATACTTCCCCGATATAACTATCCATTCCCAGCGTTTCACTTACACTTTTTGCTACTTTATTATTATCACCGGTTAGTAATATTGATTTTATTTTGTTTTCTTTCAACGTTTTAATTGCCTCTGCTGATTCAGGCCGGATCTCGTCTGATAAAGAAATATATCCTGCCAGTTGTTTATTGATAATGACAAACACAACTGTTTCATTATCGTTTGAAGTAAAGCCAACTGGAACAGCTATATTATTTTCTTTTAAATAGCCCGGACTGACCACTAATATTTTTTTGCCTTCTACCGTAGCTTCAACACCTTTACCGGTGATAGCATTAAAATTTTCTGTAGCAGGAATAGTGATAGATAAATCTTTTACTTTTTGCAAAATGCCTGTCGCAATAGGATGTTCTGATTTTTGCTCCAGCGCAGAGGCCAGACGAATAAGTTCATTTTCGGGCATATCGTTTTGTAGCGAAACAATTTTTGATACTTCAAATTTTCCCACGGTCACAGTGCCTGTTTTATCAAATACAATGGTGGTGATTTTTCTTGAATTTTCGAAATCTGTTCTGTTCTTAATCAATAAACCATTTTTCGCCGATAATGCTGTTGATTTTGCCACCACTAACGGCACTGCTAATCCCAAAGCATGAGGGCAACAAATAACAATTACCGTTACCATTCTTTCCATAGCAAAGGCTAAAGTCTGACCTGTGAAATACCAATATAAGAAGGTCGCTATACCTGAAACAATTGCTATTCCCGTTAACCATTTTGCTGCTTTATCGGCGAGTAATTGAGTTTTAGATTTTGATTTTTGTGCATCCTGTACCAACTTAACTACCTGTGATAAATAGGAGTCTTTTGCGCCATGCAAAACAATGACTTTAATAGCTCCATTGCCATTGATGGAACCTGCAATTACTTTATCGCCTTTTCTTTTCTCTACCGGTTTTGATTCGCCGGTTAGCATAGATTCATTTAAATAGCTTTCTCCCTCTGTTATATTACCATCGGCCGCTACTTTTTCTCCCGGCCTGATAAGTACAATATCTTTTTCTTTCAGCGTAGCTGTTTTTACATCCCTGGTATTTTCACCTTCAACCAGATGAGCATCATCCGGCATTAACTGCACCAGTAGTTCCAGCTCCCGGGATGCACCAGCGACTGATTTCATCTCAATCCAATGACCTAATAACATGATTAAGATAAGCGTTGCCAGTTCCCAGAAAAAATCCATCCCTTCTAATCCAACCACTGTGGCTACACTATAAATGTAAGCAACAGATATTGCAAATCCGATAAGGGTCATCATGCCGGGGTTCCTTACTTTCATTTCACCAGCCAAACCTTTCAGGAAAGGCCAGCCGCCATAAAAGAAAACAACAGAAGATAAGGCAAGCAATACATACTTTGAACCAGGAAAACTGATATGAATATTTAGCCAGTGCTGTATCATTTCTGATAACAGCATGATGGGAATTGTTAATACCAGCACTACATAAAATCGTTTTTTGAAATCTGCAATGCCGGAAGTATGTGAACTATGTGAGGAACCATCTTTTGTTTTTGTTAACCCCACCAATGTCATCCCGCACAAAGGGCATTTGCCCGGTGTATCCTGAATAATCTGCGGGTGCATGGGGCAGGTATATTTTTGAAAACTTTGGGCGCCTTTATTTAAATCAGCGTTTACCATTTCATTATGGTCCTTGCTACCCGCAGGCATTTTGTGGCCTGGAAGAGCGGTTGGTGGTTTGCTGTCAGCATCATGCTGATGTGAAGCAGATGTATCTGCTTCAGTATTTACAGGAACTAAATTCATTCCGCATTTGGGACAACTACCCGGTTTATCCTGCACAATCTCAGGATGCATCGGGCAGGTGTATTTTTGATGAGGCTGATGTTGCATTCTTTTTATTTTTTAATGGAAAAAGGAAATTCAATCCTTACTTTTTCCCATGCCATAGCAATCTTTGTATTCTTGCCTTTAGATGTTTCGATAAAATATTGCAGTCTTTCAGTATGGGCATTTTTTGTTGGCTTTATTTTTATCCGCACCACATCCTCTTTTTCATCGTATTCTGTCGCTAAATGCTGTTGCCAGTTTTTATTGATGATAACAATCCATTCTTTCTTTCCAGGGATAGTAAAGAAGGCATACTTGCCTGCGGGAATTTCTTTTCCACCAATAATAAAAGGTTTATCTATTTCAATAGTAGTGGCATCATGAGCACCGGTCACCCAAGCTTCATTATAAGGAACCAATCCACCCCAGATTATTCTTTTGCGAACACCGGGAGAATGATAGTTGATTTTTACACTGTCGCCATTAATAACTGCAACAGCCATTGATTTGATACTTTTCTTGCTGGTATCTTTTACCAGGTTAGGATTGTAACAAACTTCTTCCGTTTTTTTTACATTTTGTGCAAAAGAGTTATAAGAAGCAGACAATAAAATAAGAATAAGAACGAAGGACTTCTTCATGTTTTAGTTTTTATAGTTTAAATATCTTGTTGTTGTGCTTGTAAATACTTTCTGACTGCTTTTTCTCCAAACATTTTAAATACCACCGGGGTTACAATCATATCCAGTATTGTTGAACTTATTAACCCTCCCAAAATAACGGTGGCAACGGGGTACAAAATTTCTTTTCCTGGAGCTGTGGGATTCATCGTTAATGGTATCAGGGCAAATGCTGCTACCAGGGCGGTCATTAATACAGGGACTAATCTTTCCAGTGAACCACGGATAATCATTTTATCACCAAATACTTCTCCTTCATGTTGCACCAGGTGTATATAGTGGCTTATCATCATAATACCGTTTCTGGATGCAATTCCAGTAAGGGTAATAAATCCTACCATCGTAGCGATGGAGAATACACCACCAGTAAGCAAGACCGCAATTACACTACCTATTAATGCTAATGGAATGTTCAGCATGATCTGTAAAGCAATACGACTGCTTTTAAAATGACTGTACAGCACTAAGAAAATTCCTGCCACAGAAAAAATACTGAGAATGGTAATTAATTTTGATGCAGATTGCTGGCTTTCAAATTGGCCTCCCCATTGCAGGTAAGAGCCTTCCTGTAGCGGTAAATCTTTTTTTACGGCAGCCTGCATGTCCTTTACAGTACTTCCCAGGTCCCGGCCCTGTACATTGGCAGAAACCACAATGCGGCGCTGTGTATTTTCATGATACACCGCATTAATACTGTTCTCCAATTCAATAGAAGCAATTTGGCTCAATGGAATTAATGAACCATCCGATGTGGCGATTTGTGTATTGCGAATAGCCTCTATGTTTTTTCTTGTACTGTCATCCGTTCTTAAAACAATATCGAAACTTTTTTGTCCATCCAATATCTGGCTCACCACTTTACCATTGTAAAATACTTCCAATTCGTCGGCCACCTTGCCTACCTGCAAGCCATAGCGCTGCACGGCCAAACGGTCCAACTTGATCATTAGTTGTGGTACCATTACCTGGTTTTCTACCTGCACATCCACCACACCCGGTACTGTTGATATTACCGTTTTGAGTTGCTCCGCATTCGACCGCATCGTTAATAAATCATTTCCAAAAATTTTGACTGCAACCTGTGCCCTTACTCCGGATAACAAATGGTCGAGCCGGTGAGATATGGGCTGACCAATATTTATTGATACTCCTTTTATTACTGATAAATTATTCCGGATCTCTTCTAATACTTTAGCCCTGCTTCTTCCTCCGGGTTTCAAAGCCACCTCGATTTCAGAGGAGCTTGGCGGTTCCGCATGTTCATCTAATTCTGCCCTGCCCGTACGCCGGGCTGTCAATGCAACTTCAGGTACTTTTAAAATTTGCTTTTCTACTATGGTGCCTAACTTATTACTTTCTTCCAGTGAAGTGCCTGCAGGAGCCACCATATTTACAGTAAAACTTCCTTCATTAAACGGGGGTAAAAATTCAGTACCGAAAAAGGGCACAATGCTTATTGCAGCAATAATTAAAGCGATGGCAATGCCCGTTACTAATTTTGTCCGCTTCAACCCCCACTGTAATATTATAAGGTCCTTCTTTTTTAGCCAGCGAACTAATCCGCTATCAGCTTCATGTGCTGCATCACCTACGCCAACCTCCGCTTTGTCTGAAGGAGAAAGAGACTTTTGCTTTTTCCAAAATGCCAGGTTGACATGTTTTAAATGGCTATTCTTTCCTAACAAATAACTACATAAAGCCGGTGTTACCGTTAACGATACAACCAGCGAAGCAACAATGGAAGTGATGTAGGCAATACCCAACGGGGCGAAAATTTTTCCTTCTATTCCCTGTAAGTAAAATAATGGCATGAAAACCAGCACTACTATTATCGTGGCATACACAATAGAGTTTCTCACCTCACTACTTGCTTCGTATACTACTTTTAGCAGTGGCCTGGGTTTATCACTTGCCCAATTTTCTTTTAAACGGCGATACACATTTTCCACATCCACAATGGCATCATCTACCAATTCCCCAATAGCAATGGCTAACCCACCCAACGTTAATGTATTAATTGAAATATCGAAGAACTTAAAAACAATAGCCGTTATAATAAGGGAAAGAGGAATGGCTGTGAGTGTAATAATGGTGGTACGAAAGTTTAATAGAAACAAAAACAAAATAATGATGATCAGTATAAATCCATCTCTAAGGGCATGTTCTACATTAGTAATAGAGTTGACAATGAAACCCTTTTGCTGAAACACATCCGTATTTATGTGAATGTCTTTGGGAAGTGAGGCTTTAATTTCATCAATTGCTTTTAATGCTTCATCCGTTACATCTAAAGTGCTTGAACCCGGTTGTTTTTCAATGCTGAGAATGACAGCAGGTTTCCCGTTAAAAGACCCATCACCCCTTTTAATGGGCCCGCCAAACTTTACCTCAGCTACTTGTTTCAATAAAATGGGAGCAGCATTCCTGTTAGTAACAACGGTATTGGATAAATCCTCCAGGGTATTTGCCCGTCCGATATTTCTTATAAGTGTTTCAGAACCTTTATTATCAACAAAACCACCTGTAGTGTTTTGATTGGTTAACTGTAATGCGTTATCAATATCATCAATAGATAAATTGTATTGCCGCAATTTCTCACTGGAAATCAAAACCTGGTACTGCATTTTTTCACCGCCGATTGGTATTACCTGGCTTACACCTTTTACACTCATCAATCTTCTTCGTATAGTAAAATCAGCCAATGTTCGTAGATCAGCAGGTGATGTTGTGTCACTGGTTACCGCCACCATCATAATCTGTCCCATGATGGAACTGATGGGCCCCATAACTGGTGTAATTCCCTTGGGCAATTGAATATTCTGCAGTTTCTCTGCGGTTAATTGTCTTGCCCTGTACACATCGGTCTTCCAGTCAAATTCTACAAACACCATTCCCAACCCGGGTGAAGCAACAGAACGAACCACTTCCACGCCGGGTGCACCATTCAATTGTGTTTCTACCGGCAGATTTACCTGGCTTTCCACTTCTTCGGGTGCCATACCATTGGCTTCCAAAAAAATGGTTACCCTTGGTCTGTTCAAATCTGGTAATACATCTACGGGAAGGCTCACCAATGTAAACACACCATACACCATTACCAGGGCGGCCATTGCTATCACCAGCATCCGGTTCTTCAGTGAAAAGAGTATGAGTCGGTTCAGCATAAATAATTTATTTATAAACGCTCAACTAATGTAGGGTCAACTATAGTAATTGAGTTAATCATGACAGGTATTGCCCCTGTCATGATTTTAAGAATGAATTAATGTACGTGGCCGCCTTCTTTACTATCATGACCTTCACTTGCTTTTTTAATCTCATCCGCTGTTCCTTCCTTTACATTCATAGTAAAATCAACCGTATGGACTTTACCACCACTCTGAAATTGAATCCACCCACGATAAATGCCAGGATTCTTAAAAGTGGTATGTAAATCAAACTTGCCACCCGTTACATCGGGATGTACATGTAAATATTCTTTGTCATTAAGGCTGACAACTACCATGTGTGCTTTGGCACCTAAATAATTTTCAAGTGTATTAACATCAATCTCTTTGCCCTCTTTCATTAGCATTCCTGTAATATGCATTTGAGCACCAGTAATAAGCTTTTCACCGGTTGCCAGTGTTACAGTAAAGTTGTCTGACTTACCAATGAGTTTGTCTGTACTGAATGTAACAGCAGGCTTTGTTGCACCTTTTATATTAACGGGCACTTTTTCCACCTGGTGGCTGCCACCGCTTGGCAGGTAATCCGCAAACAAATAATAATCTCCACCATTATCAAACCGGGTTTCATTCTTACCGGGTCCATTGGTGTATGATTTTCCTTTTTCCAATACAGTGATTTTGTAAGAACCATCTGCCTGGTAGTCGGGGTGAATATGTTCAAAATAACTCAGGTCATTACTTACTACTATCAGGTGAATTTTCTTTTCATGCTGTACATCCAGGGCAACAGCTTCGTTTTCTTTCCCAACTACTGTTGGTGTAAATGTAATTATAGACCCTTTACCTGTTTCCAATTGTGCGGGGTCAGATTTATACTGCATTTTATAAGTAAGGCCATTGTCAACTCCATCAAAATGTTCCAGCTTCATTCCGCAAACCGGGCAGTTTCCTTCTTTGTCATATACTTTTCCTTTTTCACAGTTCATAGGGCAACGGAAACTATGCTGGTGCGATGCCGTATCTGTTTCCGTGGAGGTGGTTACTTTTTTGGAATCACTCCCGCTATTGTTGCAAGCAACGAAAAAAGTTACGGTGCTAAAGGCAAGTGCAGCCATTGAAATTTTTAATACCTGTTTCATTTTAATTTGTATTTTTTTTAGTGATAAATTATTTATGGTTATGCCCCTCATGGCCTGGTGTTTCTTTCTTTAATTTATGCTTGTCAAGTTTCATATTGCAAACAGGGCATTTACCTTCTTTAGCATAGGTTTTTTCTCCCTCGCATTTCATAGGGCATTGATAAACCGTAGCTGGCGGATTGGGTAGGGCTTTTAAATTCATGTTACAGGTAGGACATTTACCTGCTTTAGCGTAGGTTTTTTCTCCCTCACATTTCATAGGGCATTGATAAACTACAGCAGGAGGTTTTGGCAGAGCTTTTAAATTCATGTTACAGGTTGGGCATTTTCCTGCTTTATCGTACGTTTTCTCTCCCTCACATTTCATAGGGCATTGATAAACGACTTGATTTGCTTTTACTTTGCTTTTCTTTGCGTTTGTTACCTGGGCATTTACAGCAGTAAAACTAAAAACTGCCATGGCGATTGAAAGAATGATTTTCATTTTTTTATTTTTTTATTTTTTTTAAGAAATTATTGGTTTAAATACATAGTTTTCATTTGATACACATTGTTGGTGACTATTCTTTCCCCATCTTCAGCACCTTTAAGAATGACAGTATATTTATCATTACTCTGTCCTTTTGCAATGAAGCTGATGCTGTATTGCTCCGCTTTGTCTTTAATAAATACAGCTGCTTTACCATTAACTTCTGTAATAGCTTCATTGAAAACCACCACCTGCCTTACAACATTATTCCCTGTCATTCGAACATTTACATTTTCGCCAATTTTAAACTGGCTATTCGGATTCAAAATTTCAAATACAACTTTCTGCGACTGATTGCCGGTATTTACAGACTGAGCGGTGCTTTGCAGTTTTAGCTTGTAGATGGTTGTATCTGTATTGGAAGCAGTGGTAAATGATGTTGCTGATTTCATTTTCGTGACATCTTCCGTAAATACCTGGGCTTCTACAAAAACCTGTTCAAGGTTAGTTACTTCAAACAGTGTTTCACCACCGCTTACCACAGCGCCAATAGCATAATTAAATGTGCCTACCACACCACTTACCGGCGAAGTGAGGGTAATTGCTTTTGAACTGCCGGTGTTTCTTCCAGTATTGGCATCAAAAAGGGCTTTATTCCTCCTGGCACTTTCAAACCGGGCTTTTGCTTCCGTTACATCTTTTTTTGCGGCAATGTCTTCAATGGCTTTCAACCGTTCGTACTGTGCTTTGGCTGCTTCGTATTCGGCGTTTACAATGTTGCTTTGTGAGAGAATACTGATTTGCGTACCTGCATCCACCTGTTGTTCTATTACTGCCACCACCTGGCCCCTGCCAACCCTTTGACCCGGAGCTACACGAAGGGAAACAATTTTACCAGCCTGCGGGGATTGTATTACAGCTCTACCTTGCGGTGCTGCTGTTATAGTTCCTAACAAAACCGATGATTCATTAAAATCTCCTGTACCAATTTTTTGGGTTTGAATATTGAAAAGAAATTGAGTTTCCTTTTCTACAATAAAAGTGGTTGATGAGCCACCAGTTTTTGCTGCTCCTTCTCCGTGGTCTTCACCTCCGTGTGCAGAGGCGGAATTGTAGGTAGCCGTGGGTAATAAGCAAAGAAGCAGGATGGCGGTAGTAATAATTTTCCTGCTGCGTGTTTTACGGATAAAGAACATAACAATCAATCCAATTAATAAGCCCATCAGCCCAAAAAACCAGTTGCTGCTGTACCAATGGGTATGAAGATGGGTTTCCGTTGTAGTTACCGTTAGTTCTTTTCCTGCTTCTATATTATTTAGCTGAATTAAATCAGCACCGGCGGGGCTATTAATGTTTACAAAAAGATTGTAGGCTTTTTTCTCCGGAAAATTTGTTTTCAGTTCATACACTCCTGTATCTATCCTGGTAACAGTTACTTTGATATTCGGGTTTCCTGCTACGCTAATCTGCAAGGTTGCACTGTCCAATGCTTTGTTCGTATTGTAATCACTGATATAAAGTTTAATCATTCCTTCTCTTCCGGGGATCAGCGGTTTGTATTTAACCAGCAACTCATATTTATCAGAAACAGCTTCTGATGAAAAGTATTTCAAGCTGCTTATGGAGCCTGTTTTCTTAGCATCTCCGTGTTCTTCGCCGCCATGAGCAAATGCCATTAATGGCAACCATAATAAAAATTGAATTAATATTTTTTTCATAACTGTCCCATTAAATATTGATAATTAATAACGCTGAGATTATATCTTTTTACAGCTTCCAGGTATTTCTGATAAATGCTATAGGCATCGTTGCTGTTTCGCATTAAACTGACATAATCTATCTCACCACTTACAAAAAAACGTTGTGAAGTAGTAATGACTTCCTGTGCTTTTCGTAAACCTGTTTGCTGATAATATTGCAACGATTGCCAACTTGTTTGCATTTCGCTATTTGCATTTATCAGCTGTACTGATAATTCCTGCTGTAACCCTTCCTGTTTACTTTGTATAACCTGCTGCTCTGTTTTGGCTGCATTGATTTTGCCATTGTACTGCCCAAACCACAAAGGGATTGTGATACCAAAACGAAAACGATTGTACCACTTTGTATTTCTTTCGCCCTGGTTGAAATAACCAAATGCAAAACCGGGTAAGGCCCTGCTTTTTTGTAGTGTAATATTCTTTTTAGCAACTTCCTGTTGTTGTTGCAGCAGTTGTATGGTTGGATTTGAAACTAAAGAAGTTGAATCAGGAATAAGGGAAACTTGAGGTGGTAAAGGGTTAATGACCAACGGCTCTACAGCGATGTCATTGCTTATACCCATCATCCATTGCAATTGTGCTTTTATTGCTTTTGCTCTTGTAATAGCCTGGAGGTATTGATTATGAATTTCCCCATATTGCGTTTCTGCAAAAATTTGCTGCAGGTAATTGATTTGCCCTGCATTAAATTGGCGGACAGCAGATACTTGTATTTTTTCATACAAAGTATCCTGTATATATAATTGCTTAATCAACGAATCAGTAAACTGTGCTTCAAGATATAATACCTTGACCCGATACTTCAACTCTGCCGCAGTAATTTGTTTTTCTTTCTGGGCTACTCCAATCAGTTGCTTTTGTAAATTATATTGATTGCGATAAACAGTTGGAAACTCAACAGACTGTGTGATGCTGCCGGTGTAAAAATTCCCGGTGGGGCTTTCCCAAAAAAACTCAGGATTGGGCAAATTGAACGTCGACTTTAATAATTGCTCTTGTTGCTTTACCGCCAGGGATGCTGCCTGGATATTTTTATTATTAGCCAAAGCCCTGCTCACCGCTTCCTTTTCACTAAGCAGCTGTTGCGCTGTTGCCGGGAAGAAAATAATTGCTGTAAGGAAACCAACGATACTATTTCTGAACATAAAAAAAGATTACTGTAAAACAAATAACTTCAGATTGCATCAGGCAAAATGAGCATGGGCAAAGCAATAGTGCTTCACCGGTTTTACGGTAATCAAATCTGGAAACTCTGTATAGCTATGCGTATGTCAGGAGGCGGAGGATGAAAATAATTGGCAATATAATGTTGAGAAGTTGACTCAACAGATTTAAAATTATCAATTCCAAAAAAAGTAGAGAGGATTGCTACAATCACAGGCATGTTGATACCTGTTTTTGCAGCCAGGTTTTTATCTGATTGCTGAAACTGCATTATTTCATTGCTACAGCAATCATCTTTTTGAGAGGCATCTTTTTTGTCGTGATGATTTGCAGCAGGTACATCATGATGGGATTTCTTTGGTTCATTTTCATGATGGTGCTTTTTACCATCAGCATGAACATGAACAGAAACATCAGCAACTTCTTCTTCATGATGAGATTTGTTATATCCCATATTCAAGCCCATTGAACAAGCAAAACCCAAAACGGTGTTCAGTGAGAACACTGCGAAGAGCACGGTTGCTTTAATCTTTATGGATGTTACTTTATTCATCTAAACAAATGTAAAAATAAGGCTATTATCAGCAAAAATTCAAATCCAGCCCGGTAAAGGTATGCCGGCTGGTTTATGTAAGATTACAGAATTATGGAAAGGGTTTACAGAATTTTGATAATTAATACAGCGTAAAAACCGTTACTACTCTTATACAATATCTTGGGATTACGCCAGTTGCATACAGGCATCGGCACAAGCCCTGCAAGCTTCTGCACATTCTTTACAATGCTCCATATGAGTATGTTTTTCACACTCTTCGGCACAGGCATTACAAATGTCTGCACATTCAGGTAACAGATGTTTTGCATGTACTGAACCTCTTGCTAAAAAACCGGGAATTAAACTACATATTTCAGCACAGTCAATATTCAGCTTTAGGCAGTCGGCAAGCATCTTTACATCGTCTTCTTCTAAACAGGCACTGATACAATGATTACAAACTGCTGCGCAATTGTTAAGTGCATCTATTAATGATTTGTTTTCTTTATGACTCATAATTAAATGTTTAATGGTAAAAAATATGTTTTGAAACAATACTTACAACGAATAATTATGCCGTTTATAATAGCAGTAAAATATGTTACGACTATAAGTGGATGGGGAAAATTTGACCCATAACAGGATAACTATACATTTATTTACAGCAATCCTTCTTTCTAACAAAAATGGCTTTGAATATTTTCCAGAAAAACTGCCAAATTGATTTAATAGTCGTCATTTTAACAGAGTTAATAACATTCCAC
>JBKJLR010000246.1:0-22869 GCA_046596865.1 Chitinophagaceae bacterium | reverse complement strand
TTACTTCCAGGATCTTTGCTTTGCCCGGAATACCGCTTTTTTGTAAACGGCCGGCGTTGATCATCGCTTTAAAAAATATCCGGTAAAACAACCAGAACATACCACCAAAAAATATAAGCATACCCAATCCTATGTAAATACCGATTGAACCCGCAGTAATAACAACAGCAATAACACCCACCAACAAACCGATAATTCCACCGATGATGCCGATCCAGGCGCCTGCATTCATTTTCATAATGTAAAAAAATTGTAGCAGTAATATAAATAAAAATGACTGCTTAAAAAACTATACACTATTCCAATACTTTATCGAAATAAGATAATAGTGGCAAATAAATCTGTTTACCGTTTGATAACCTTCAACAATACTTTTGCCAGGCTCAGTATGACATTGCTCAGACGAACTTTATTCAATCGGCTTATATTCTTTAAATAAATTTACTTTGGTTCCCTCCACCTGCTGCCGGTAATCTTTCCACTTTCCATTAAAAAAAATATTAATTTTTTGAATCGCCCCGCTTATTGCTTTTTCAGCATTCATCACCATAGTTTCTTCTTGCTGACCCGGAATCACCATTTTACTACCTATAGATTGCTGGGCAGATTGTAGCTGGGTAATCGCTGTTACTTCAAACGGATTTCGGGAGATGCCTTGCTTGTCAGATGTTTTTCCATTGATGAATTCACGGATCGCTTTTATTTCATCCTGCATTTTTGTTGTTGCTTTTCTGAGTGAATCTGTTTCTTTTCCGTCCAGTCCTTTTAACTGCGCCTGTAGTTTTGTACAAACTTCCTCTGCTTCAGTCAGGCGATCCATGCCTTCCGTTAATTTATCAGCACTTGTTCTCAAACGTTCATACATTTTTCTTTGCGCAATTTTAATATCATTCCTGTTGCCAAGTCTTGGATCATCTTTTACGGTTATATAAGTAGAGTCAGACGATTTAGCATAGTTAATTACCAGCTTGTATGTTCCGGGTAATACCTGAAAACCGCCTGGTTCCGGTCCACCGGGTTGTGGTTTAAAAGAGCCGGGAGGCCGAATACCTTTTTCTTCCATCCCCCAATACTGACGGTTGAAACCACTATCAACATTCCATTTCAATGTTCGGATGAGTTCATTATTTGCGTTGTAAATTTTAACACCTACGCTGTCTCCACGGCCTGTGCCACCCTGACCAAATCTTGCCCCGCCTCCTCTTCCGCCGCCGCCGCCACCTTGCGGAGGAGTAACGTTTGCAGGTCGTTCTGCTACTGCAATTGTTGGTTGAGGTATTGTGGCAGAGTCTGGAATTACCAATCGTTCTTTTCCCGGTGCTGGTGTTTTTTGTTTTGCTGTGTCAGCAATTGTTTTTGGTTTACTAAGGAAGAAAGAAACTTCAGCGCCACGCCTGCGATTTTCTGCATCCCACAATCCTAATACACTCCATTCATAACCGTTGGCAGCTTTGTATTGTGCCTGGTATGCATCAGGCGCCGGAAAAACGGTTATCGTATTAGTAGCAAGCAGAGTTTTATTGGCTGCCACTTTTCTAAGGGGTCGTATATCATCAAGAATCCATAATGCCCTGCCAAATGAAGCAATGGCGAGATCAGCTTCTCTTTCCTGGATTGCTAAATCGTAAGTGGAAACAGAAGGATAACCATTCTTCCATTGCTCATAGGAAATACCGTTATCAAAACTTACCCATAACCCATTTTCAGTTCCTACAAAAATAAGTTTGGGTTCAACGGGATCCTGGATAATACAAAGAGCATATCCTTTTACTTTGTTTTCATCCACCATTCTTGTCCATGTTTTACCATAATCAATAGTGCGGAAAATATAAGGTTTGAGATCACCCCGGCGATAATCGTTGGCAACTACAAATGCTTCGCCGGCATTATATCTTGATGCGGTTATTTGCGGAACCCAGGAGCCTACCGGCATGCCTGGAATTTTTCCACGGAAATTAGTCCATGTCTTTCCCCCGTCTCTTGTCAATTGTACATTGCCATCATCTGTTCCTATCCAGATGGTGCCTTGCTCTTTTGGAGAAGGTGAAATAGTAAGAATAGAACCATAGGTTTCAGCACCGGTAATATCCAGCGTTAATCCACCGGTGTTTTGAAAGGCAGTAATTTTTGCTGAATCATTGATAGTAAGATCGGGAGATATTGTTTCCCAGCTTACTCCTTTGTTATTGCTCTTATGTAAAAATTGGCTGCCAAAATAAATTGTTTTTTTATCAAAAGGATCTTGTGCAATGGCAGAGTTCCAATTGAAACGCAGTAAAGTTTTAGGATCAAGAGCCTGGGGTTTAATAAACCAGCTTTCTCCGGTCTTCCAGTTTCTTCTTCCGACAGCACCACCCTGGCTCATGCTGTACACCCAACTTGCATCTTCGGCATCAGGCATTGCATCAAAACCATCACCGCCCCCGATATTATTCCAGTAATAATTCCGGATACCACCATTTGTCCATGTATAGGCAGGCCCATGCCAGCTTCCATTATCCTGCATGCCACCCATTACATTGTATGGCATTTCATTGTCAACATTAATATGATAGAACTGACCAGCGGGTAATTTTTCATCAAATACCCAGTTCTTACCCCGGTCTCTTGAAATACCGATACCTCCATCATTCCCTTCTACAATGAAATTCGGGTCTTCAGGGTTTATCCACCAGGCATGATGATCAGGATGTATACCAGAGTAAGGAATTAATGTGGTAAAAGATTTCCCCCCATCTTCACTTAATGTGATAGTTGAGTGAACATCATAGATGCGGTTTTCATTTTTGGGATCTACATAAATTTCCTGGTAATAAAAAGGCCGATCAGTTATTTGTGCCCCATCGCTGTTTACCAGGATCCATTTAAAACCACCATCATCACTTTTATAAAAACCATTTTTGGTAGCTTCCACTTTTGCATATACTCTTGATGGCATGCTTCGGGAAAATGCAATTCCAATGCGGCCCAATTGTCCGTCAGGTAAACCATCTTCTTTTGTCGTTTTTTTCCAATTCTTTCCACCGTCAATTGTAATGTATAAGCCACTGCCAGCCCCGCCGCTTTTTAAATTCCACGGTGTACGCCGGAACTGCCACATGCTTGCAATCAGTTTATTAGGGTTGGAAGGATCCATCACCAGGTCTGCACAACCCGTGCTATCATTTACATATAATATCTTAGACCAGGTTTCTCCACCATCAGTTGTTTTAAAAACGCCCCGGTCATTATGCTCTGCATAGGGGTTGCCAATAGCAGCTGCATACACGGTGTTGGGATTTGCTGGATCAATTACCACCCGATGGATGCAAATGGTTTTTTCCAGCCCCATACGTTTCCATGTTTTGCCCGCATCCATAGATTTAAAAATTCCGGCGCCAAGATTCAGGGAATTACGGGGATTGCCTTCGCCGGTTCCTACCCATACTATGTTGGGATTGCTTTGCTGGATGGCGATAGAACCAATATTTTGTAATGGCTGATCATCAAAAACAGGAGTCCAGGTCTGGCCGCTGTTCTCGGTTTTCCATATACCACCGGAAGCTGCGCCTACATACATTATGTTAGGGTTGGCTACGACTGCGTCAATCGATGTGATGCGTCCACTCATACCTGCAGGGCCAATATTACGTGGCTTCCAGTTCTTAAATTGGTCTAATGAAACTTTTTGTGAAGTAGCAATAAGACAGAATGCAAAAGTGAGTGTAAGTAAAACCGGTTTTCTCATGTGTAGAAGTTTTGAAGCGATAAACTTACTGATAAAGCAACGGGCAGCAAAATAGATTATATGAAAGGGAGATGACTTTTAGCAGAGATATTTATTGGTCTGCAGTTATGCCTGATGGAACATGAATATTGCTTTGTTCTATCATTATTTTCAGCGTCTTCAATCCATCTTCAAAATCCTTACCCATTTGTTTGTCCATGCTGTAAAACAGGTTGAAAATATTCCAGGGTCTCGGTGTGGCCATATTAAAAGTCCAGGTTACAGTTGTTGTTGATGTATTCGTTTCAACAAGATTAAATATTGATTCAGCATTTCCCTTTTTAGGGTTGATGAATTGAATTTTTTGCACCACTTTCCTGCCTGGGGCCAATGTAATGATCTCTATTTTGCCTTCTCCGGAAATTTCCGGGCTTCCTTTCCATGACATGGTGGCGTCGAGGGTTCCATCTGTTCCGGTAAACATATAGATTGCTGTAGAATCTTGACGGCTCCACACGGAAAACTTTTTGAAATTTTCCAGCTTGACCAATATATCATAGATACGGGTAGGCGGCGCATTGATGACAATTGATCGTTCTGCTTTCTGGCTGGTAGCCATCATAAAGGATAAGATAGCGGTGGTAACGATAACTGCTAAAAGAAAAAATAAGAATAGCCTGCCTGATTTCATACCTAGTTTTTTACCCGCTGTAAAAGTTTACAAAATTCACTTGAATGGTTGCTTTTTAGGAAGGTAAATTTATCCCGTTGACTTTCCTTAGAAAAATAAAATCTCCATTTCAGGGAAAGGATATTTTTGCTTTGGGGAGGATAAAATTCTATTGCTCAGGTTTGTCTGGCTCTCCTTGAACTACTTTCTTTTTAAAATATATACCAAGTTTACAATAACAAGGTTTGCAGAGTTTGGCGGGCCAGGCTAAAAGGGCTTTTCTCAACATTTTCTGCATCTTTTTGAATTCTTCTAAAACTTAGGCCCGATAGGAATAATCTAACACCTGTACATTATATTTGTTAGCTCACCAAGGTTAGTAACTCCTATGTTCAATTTGATATTATTTGGGCCCCCGGGAAGCGGAAAAGGTACCCAGTCTGATAAATTAGTAGCAAAGTACGGACTGGTTCATCTTTCTACGGGCAACCTTCTACGCCAGGAAATCAAGGACAAAACTCCCTTAGGCCTTGAAGCTAAAAATTTTATAGACAAAGGACAATTAGTTCCTGATGAAGTTGTTATTGGGATGGTGGACTCTTACTTTGATCAACACAAAGATGCCAGGGGATTTTTGTTTGATGGTTTTCCCCGTACCGTGGCGCAAGCAAAAGCTCTGGATAATTTACTGGAGCTGAAGAAAACAGAAATAAGCAAAGTGCTGATATTGGATGTGGATGAAGAAGAATTGATCAAACGATTAGTTTACAGGGGAAAAAGTTCTGGCAGGAGCGATGATGCTGATGAAAATGTGCAGCGTAACCGGCAGGAGGTGTATAAAAAAGAAACATTGCCGGTGGCAGATTATTATTTAAAATCAAAAAAGGTCCAGAAGGTGGATGGAATGGGAGAAGTTCAGGACATTTTTGAACGTATATCATCTTATATTGATAAAAAAATAAAGTAAGAATAAAGTTGAAGAGTGTTGATGCCTTTCGCTAAAACGGAAGGCTTTTTTATAGCATAAAATCTGTTTTCGTAAATTGCTCTATTCAAAACACGGAACATGAGTTTGGAAAAAGAAAATTTTCTCCGCACTAAATTAGTTACGTACTTACAACGGTTAGATCCTGCTGCACCGCCCAGGTGGGGAAAGATGAGTGTACAACAAATGGTAGAACATTTTGCAGGCGATGCCGTTCGAAATGCCAGTGGACGTTTAAAAACAGATACTATACTGACATCCCCGGAACACCTTGACCGGATGAGGGAATTTATGATGAGTGATAAACCTTTCAAAGAAAATACCAATAATCCATTAATGGGGGAAGAGCCGTCATCACTCCGCTATAAAACCGTGCAAGCCGCTATTGGTGCCCTGCAACAGGAATTGATTTATTTTTTTGAAGCTTACGAAAAGGATCCGGCTCAACTAATCAGAAATCCCTTTTTTGGAGATTTGAATTTTGAGCAAAATGTTCAGCTCTTATACAAACATGCTTTGCATCATTTAAGGCAGTTTGGAGTGGAGCCACTGACAGCGTAAGACTGTAGCTGACGGGAATTTGGGCCGGGGAGAAGTAATTATTACCTCCTGTAATTTTAAAATTATAGTTTTGATTTTAATAAAGAGTCTGCTTTTTGTAAACCATTAATAACTGCTTCTTTCATTTTTCCTACTTTCCATTTTTCGTTGGTCAGGTATTTTATGCGTTGCGCCATATTATCAACGGCAGAATCCATATCAAATTCTGTCATCCATTTATCCATGGCAAAATCAGCATATTCCAGGTCTTTTATCAACGCCTGGAGCCTGGCTACATAGGGGGCCGCAGCTTGTTGTGCTTTTGCCGGCAATTTTCCAATAGAATCAATTATGCCCCGTACTTTTTTTTGCGTATTGTGCAGCTTTCCTATTTTGGACATACCAACTATGTGGCCGTCATCAATATCCTTCATCAGGCTGTCGGCAAGGGTTTTAGGTTCATCGCCGGTACGGGTCACGGCGTCATCCTTTTTAGTGTCTGAGTTCTTGCATGCAATAGCCAGCATTCCAACAAGTGCAACCAGGGGGAGTATCAATTTATTCATACAGAAATTTGTGTACCCAAAGGTAAGATGTATGTAAAATCATTTGTCGCTGCTTTTTAGTTTTTCAGGTAATTTCGTCGCAGAATTAATGATTGCGATATGAACAAACTGGGAAATTATATTACCGGTCATTGGATTACCGGCGATGGAGATGGGCAGCTATTACACAATGCGGTAACGGGTGAAATGGTGGGAACGGCTACAACGAAGGGACTTGATTTTAAAAGCATTGCTGAGTATGCAAGAACAATTGGAAATCCTGCTTTACGCAAAATGACTTTTCATCAGAGGGGTAATATGCTGAAAGCATTAGCCATTTACCTCCGTAGTCATTTGGATACATTTTATAAAATCTCTTACCTGACAGGTGCTACTAAAGCGGATAGCTGGGTGGATATCGAAGGGGGCATCGGAAACTTGTTTGCGAATGCTTCGCTAAGAAGAAAATTTCCAGACCAAGTATTTTGTATAGATGGTGAAAGCCACAACCTGGGAAAGAACAATACTTTTATGGGAACTCATATTTTAATTCCCAAAGAAGGAGTGGCCATTCATATCAATGCCTTCAACTTTCCGGTGTGGGGCATGCTCGAAAAAATTGCCGTAAATCTTTTGGCGGGGATGCCCTGTATTGTAAAGCCGGCTACTGTTACCAGTTATTTAACGGAAGCCGTAGTGAAACAAATAATTGCTTCAAAAATTTTACCGGAAGGGGCCTTGCAATTGATCTGCGGCAGTACCGGTGATTTGCTGGACCATGTTACTTCACAGGATGTGGTAACCTTTACCGGTTCTGCATCAACCGGGCTGATGCTGAAATCAAATCCACGAATTTTAGGCGAATCAGTACCATTTAATATGGAAGCGGATTCTCTGAACTGTATTGTATTGGGTGAAGATGTGCTACCCGGAATGCCGGAGTGGGAAATCTTTATAAAAGAGATAAGGAAAGAAATGACACTGAAAGCCGGACAACGATGTACCGGCATCCGAAGAATATTTGTTCCTGCCAATAAAATGGAAGAGGTATGGAAAGATATTGCAACATCATTATCACAAACTGTTATTGGTAATCCATTGAATGAGAAAGTAAGAATGGGTTCACTGGCTGGACAAACACAACGCAATGAAGTAAAAGAACAGGTGCAGAAATTATTGGCGTCTTCTCAAATTGTTTATGGCTCATTGGACAGTGTGGAAGTAATTGATGCGGATGCAACAAAAGGAGCATTTATGTCGCCATTATTATTAATGAATGAAAACCCCTTTGCAGCAAAAGAGGCACATGATGTAGAAGCTTTTGGCCCGGTAAGTACTATTATGCCGTATAAAAATTTCGATGAAGCAATTGTATTAAGTAAGTTGGGAAAAGGAAGTTTGTGTTCTACTATTGTTACGGCTGATTACAAACAGGCGAGGGAATATGTGGTGGGTGCTGCCACACATCATGGCAGAATATTAGTATTGAATAATGAATGTGCCAAAGAAAGTACGGGTCATGGATCGCCATTAGCTTTGTTGGTGCATGGTGGTCCGGGCAGGGCCGGAGGCGGTGAAGAGATGGGTGGTTTGCGAGGAGTAAAACATTATTTGCAACGAACAGCTTTGCAGGGCTCGCCGACAACTATTACCGCCATTACCAATGTATATCAGCCAAATGCCAAGGGAAAGAACCCGGGCAAGCATCCTTTCAAAAAATATTTTGAAGAATTACAAATCGGTGACCAGCTCATCACAGAGAAAAGAGTGATCACCTCAGAAGACATTGACAAGTTTGCTGATTTAAGCGGCGATCATTTCTATGCGCATATTAAAACGACTGATTTTGCCGGAACCATGTTTGAACAGCAGGTGGCACATGGTTATTTTATTATGAGTATCGCTGCAGGACTCTTTGTTGAGAGTTATGAAAAGAACCCTGTTTTATTAAATTATGGTATTGATGAATTAAGATTTACCAAACCCGTTTATCCCGGGGCAGAAGTTTATATCCGTTTTACTTGTAAGGAAAAATTACCCAACGATAAGAGAATGATTGAAAAGCCGGAAGATTTTAAGCGGGGAGATGATATTGATAAAGGGATAGTGAAATGGCTGGTGGAGTTTTTTGATGAAACCGATGAAGTGACGGGAGTGGCGACTATATTGACAATGGTGGCAAAGAAAAATCAATAATAAATTATACATCATGGCGGATGCATACGTAAAATCAACGATTCACCAGGGAATAGCCACAATTGAATTTTTTCATCCCCAAAGCAATTCATTACCAGGTAAAATATTAAGCGATCTGGCTACAGCCATTAAAAATGCCGGAGATGACCCGAATACGATTGTTATCATTCTTCGTTCAGCCGGGGAGAAAGCCTTTTGTGCAGGTGCCTCTTTTGATGAACTGGCAGCGATACAAAATGAAGTAGAGGGATTAAAATTTTTCAGTGGCTTTGCTCATGTTATTAATGGCATGCGGACCTGCCCAAAATTTATCATTGGCCGCATACAGGGTAAATGTGTTGGCGGCGGTGTGGGTTTGGCAGCATCAGCAGATTATGCCATTGCCACTGAAGGAGCTGACATAAAATTGAGTGAGCTGGCTGTAGGCATCGGTCCTTTCGTAGTTGGTCCTGCAGTTGAAAGAAAAATGGGAACCTCGGCATTTTCTCAATTAACTATCAATGCTACAAAATTCTATACGGCTGATTGGGCTACAGAATATGGTTTGTTTGCTGAAAAGCATATAACAACTGAAGATATGGATGAATCCATAAAAAAACTGGCCAATACATTGATGCACTCCAGCCCGGAAGCCATGGCCGAAATAAAAAAAATATGCTGGAAGGGAACGGAACATTGGGATAAATTATTAATGGAAAGAGCAGCCATCAGCGGCAGACTGGTGCTGAGTGAGTTTACAAAAAAAGCAATTGAAAAATTTAAAACGAAGTAGTTGGCTTACTGTTAGTCTCTTTCGTCTTTTAATTTTGCTTTTAGCTCAAAAGACACCACTTTTTTATTCAGCAGGTAAAACACCATTGTGTAAGCATCTGATAAATGATCCAACGTACTTGCAGCATCATCCAAAATACTTAAGGTGCTTTTCCCCTTACCTTTTTCTGTCTGATAATAGTATGCATAGCCGGGTTGCATATTCACATGGAAACTGTCATAGGCAGTGATGATTTTTAATCTATCCGAACCTATACCAATACCGGAAGTTGTTTTAAATAAAGGGCTGCTGGCCCGAATCCCGATTAGCCTCATATGGAAAACATTTGGAGCATAATAACTTCGGTTAAATTCCAGCTGCACAGTAATACCTTTGTACTTTAATTTTGCAGTATCCTGGTAAAAATCGTTGATAGTGTCAAGGTGATTGTCCAGTATTAGTTTTTGATTCAATAATTTTTCCAGCTGAGCCTGGTTCATCCCAAGTTTTAATGAACCCAGGCCATTCATACTTATTGTGTAATCTTTATTTTGCGCAGTAGCAAAAGTAGCTACCATAATAAAAAGGGATAAACATATTTTTTTCATAACAAAATATTTAAATTGGAATTACAGTTTTGAATAAATTAAACTGACCTGCCACCATGTTCACTCCTCATCATCGTAGATGGGAACTATTGCAAAGGACACTACTTTATTATTCAATAAGGAAAATACAATAGCATATCCTTCTTTATCTTCTTTAACGGTTATGGTACTTTCCGTTTTGCTTTTTTCTGGTTTATCATCACCCTCCTTGTACGTAAAAACAGGCCTTGCATCTATATGATAGCCTTCATAGGCAGCAATGATTTGCAACTTGCCAGAACCGATACCAAGGCCTGACTTTGTTTTACATAAGGGGCTACTGGTACTTATTCCATCCACTGTAATATCATCCTGACTTTTAAAGAGGTCAATCTCTACATCTATGCCTTTGTATTTTGCTTTGATTGTTTCAGTAAGCCTCACCGAATCAATATCAATTACTTTCAATGTGATTTTTGTATGCAGCACTTTTTCTAATTCTAACAATGGCATTCCCAATTTTAGTGCGCCAATACCATCCAAACTCAGGAGATAATCCTTATTTTGCGCAGTAACATTCGTCGCAACTACTATAAATAACAGCAGGAATATTTTTCTCATAACATAAGGTTTAAAATGAGCAGACGGGATGGGTGCACCACTTGCATAGTATATAATAAACAATTTTCCGACTAAATAGACAACGGCTTTTAATCACCTAAAATAATAGCAGCTTCTAGGGAAGACACTTTTTTATTAGTTAGGTGAAAAATCAACTCCTTATCATATTTATCATCCTTAACATTAATATTATATTTTGTTTTGCTTGGTAACCATGTCGTATCGTTTACAGCTTCAAACTGAGGGCCCATGTATATCGGGTTATCATCATAGGCTGAAATGATTGTTGATTTTTCATCCCCGATGCCAATGCCTGATACAGTTTTGCAGTGGGTACTGCTCGTTTCTATCCCGGCAAGCTGCATAATTGAATTATCATCATCGATGTATTGTCGTTCAAAATACAGGGATACTTCTATCTGCTTGTATTTTGCTTTTACCGTGTCCTGCCAGTAGCCCGCAGAATCCTTAATGGCATTAAAATTGAATTGCTGGCTGAGGAGTTTTTCCACCTCTGTTTGTTTCATGCCGATTTTCAGGTCGCCGATGCCCTCCTTGCTAACAAGATAATCTTTATTTTGGACAGTCTTAGTGATATCCGAATCAGTTCGGGGCTTGTCTGCTTTATTATTATTGCAGGCAGCAAAAATCAGTATGATAATAAAAATCGGGGAAGTAATTTTTTTCATAACAGAAGGTTTTAGTTGGTAATGTTGAAAGTATAAAAAAATATTTAATGGAGCAAAATATCAGGACATTTGATACGGCCAGTTTTCGCCAAATATGCAGAAAACTGGCCAAGCAGGATGAGGATTTAAATAATATTATTCTCCAGTATGGTTATCCGCCAATGTGGACAAGGCCAGCTACTTTTCAGACGCTTATACTGACCATTCTTGAACAACAGGTGTCACTGGCATCGGCCTATGCAGCCTTTAAGAAACTAAAAGAAAAGATTGGCTTTGTTACCCCTGCCAAAATTTTAGCATTAACAGATCAGGAATTAAGATCTTGTTATTTCAGCCGGCAGAAAATTATTTATGCCAGAGAATTAGCCAAAGCGATTCAGTTAAAAAAGATAAGGCTTAAAAAACTGTCGCTTTTACATGATGAAGATGTAAGGGCTGAGATGATTAAACTTAAAGGGATTGGCCACTGGACAATTGATGTATACCTGATGCATGCCTTGCAACGAACAGATCTATTTCCATTGGGAGATATTGCGTTGGTGAATAGTTTGAAAGAAGTAAAACAGTTACCAAAAGATATAAGCAAGGAAGAAATGCTGGCTATAGCTGAGCCGTGGCGCCCTTATCGCACTATTGCGGCGATGATTTTATGGCATGCTTATGTTCAAAAAAGAGGGATAAAGCTTCAAGGATAAAAAAAGAGATGCATCTTTTTAAAATCAGTTTAACGCATGATTACATATTCAACCCCCCGCAAACGCTAATCGTTTGTCCTGTGATATAAGAAGCCATATCAGATGCAAGGAATAGAGCAGTATTAGCAATGTCTTCCGGCGTAGCAAATTTCCCCAATGGAATCCCCGCTTTATATTTATCAGCTGCCTCACCTTCTTTTAAATAGCTGGTCATATCTGTTTCTACAAAGCCAGGGGCAATTGCATTGCAACGTATATTGCGGCTGCCGAGTTCTTTAGCAACCGATTTGGTAAAACCAATAATGCCGGCTTTACTGGCAGCATAACTGCTTTGCCCCGCATTACCTATTTCACCGATGATAGAACTCATATTGATGATAGATCCTGATTTTGCTTTCATCATTGGACGGATGACCTGCTTGGTCATATAGAAAACACTGTTCAGGTTCACCTGTATTACATCATTCCATTGCTCCGGCGTCATGCGGAGTAATAAATTATCTTTTGAGATACCGGCATTGTTTACACAGATATCCACTTTTCCGAATTCTTTTATCACATCATTTACAAATGCTTCACACTGTGCAAAATCACCGGCATTACTTTGATAAGCTTTTGCTTTTATTCCCAGACTTGTCAATTTAGTTTCTAAAGCTGTAGCTTTTTCCGCACTGCTGTCGCTTATATATGTAAAAGCTACATTAGCTCCCTCCTCTGCAAATTTTAAAGCAATGGCTTCACCAATCCCACGGGCAGCGCCGGTTACAATAGCAACTTTGTTTTCTAATAATTTCATAGTTCAGCAATTTAATTATCTGACAAAAGAAAGAAAATTATGGCAAATTGCCTTAAACAAACAATACTCAGTTTGTTTTCCAGACATAATAAATAACACCGTTCTTATCATCACTGATAAAGAAACCCTGGTTATTCCATTGCAGCACATCACAAGGGCGACCAAAACGTTTTTCCTCCGTAATACCTTGTAAGAAACCAGTTACAATTTCCCGGTAAGTGCCGTTGGCTAACATTTGTACTACCGCATTGCCCCGCAACCGGCTAACGGTAGTACTGCCATGCAGGGCAGTGATAAATGAATTATTGAATAAGCTGTCTTTGAAACCGGTAAAATATTCAAACCCCAATGGAGCGGAGTGAGCTTTAATGCCCCATTTACTGATAGGCGGTCGTTTTACAAAAGAAGGGTGTACAGAATCTTTAAAATCGGCGTCGGCAATAATTCGTTTTTTGTACTGAAAATAATACGGCCATCCATAAAACGCACCGGGTACTATTTTCATTAACTGATCCTCGGGTTTGTCTGGTCCCCGGTTATCCTGACCCATATTGGTAGCCCACAGTTCATTGTTAATCCACGTTAATCCCACGGCATTCCGGATTCCTCTTGCAATGATTTTTTGATCGCTGCCATCAATGGGGTTCATTTCTGTAATGGTAGCTCTTATTTCTTCTTTTTCTATACAGGCATCGCAACTACTGCCCACACTTACATAAATTTTGTTGTTATGAAAAGTGATGCTGCGGGTAAGATGCCATCCCCCGTATTTATAACTCAGTCCATAATCAGGAAAAGTGGCGATTACTTTTGCAGCAGATGAGGGTTTATTATCACCGGGTAAATATTTGTAATAACTCAATTGATGCGTTTCAGAAACATAGATAAATGTTTCTTTGCCGTTATTATGGAAAGCCACTTGGTTTGGGTTTCGCAATTCCTGCAAATAAGTAGTTATTTTTTCAAACTTCTTAGTACTGTCGTTCCAGTTTTCGAGAATATAGACTTTCCCTTTGCTGTTATCAGTTCTGTCGTACATATCAGTAACAAACAACCTGCCATCAGGACTTTTTTCAAAGAAACGGGGGCGACCCATTCCTTCCATAGCACAACTTATTTTATAACCTTCCGGAATTTTTAAACTGAAAAAAAAACCGTTCTTCAACTGTATTGGCTGGTCAATAAGTTTTAATTTGATTTGGGAAAAGGAACTTGAGAAGAAGCATATGCAGGAGGCTGAGAGAATTATATTTTTTATGCACATTAGATAATTTCTTATTTCAGCAGGAGAATTTCTTCCAAAAGCTTTCTTTCATTACTTAACCGGGGTACTTTATGTTGCCCGCCTAATTTCCCTTTACTGCGAAGCCATTCGGCAAATATTCCTTTTTTTAATGAACGAACAACTGGCATACCTAGTGCAATACTTTTATACCGCTTTGCTTCATAATCGCTGTTGATGCTTTTTAATGCAGTGTCCAGTTCATTGGTGAATACTTCGATACTGTCTGGTTCATTTTCAAACTCTATCAGCCATTCATGTGCTCCGTTTGATACATCGGAAAAATAAACGGGTGCTGCGGTGTATTCATTTACTATCGTTCCGGTTTTTTCTGAGGCGATGGCAATGGCTTTATCTGCGTTGTCAACAATCACCTCTTCGCCAAAGGCATTCATAAAATGTTTCAACCTGCCGGATACTTTGATGCGAAAAGGTTTCAAGGAAGTAAACTGTATTGTATCGCCTAATTGATATCTCCATAGTCCACCATTGGTACTAATGATGGGAGCATAATTTTTATTTGTCTCTACTTCCTGCAGACCGACGGTCTGAGGATCCTTTTTCCCATATTCACTTACGGGCATAAACTCATAAAAGATGCCATGGTCAGGAAATAACAACATCCCTTCCGATCCCGGAATATCCTGTGCAGCAAAAAAACCTTCACTGGCATTATACATTTCCAGGTAATTAATCTCCTTACCTATCAGTTTTTCAAATTGTTCTTTATAAGGAATAAAAGAAACACCACCGTGCATATATAATTCTAATGATGGCCACACTTCTCCGATCGTATTCTTACCAGTTATTTCTAAAATTCGTTTGAAGAGAACGAGGGTCCAGGTAGGCACACCTGATACAGAGGTTACATTTTCTTTGATAGTAGCTTCTGCAATCTTTTCAATTTTACTTTCCCATTCATCCATCAATGCAATACTGAGGTCGGGAGTTCGCAACCAATGGGCCCAAAAAGGTGAGTTTTGAAATAGTACAGCACTGAGGTCGCCATATTGCGCTTCTTTATTTACAGGGTTCATGCTGTGGCTGCCGCCAATCACTAACCCTTTTCCCGTCAGCAATTCAGCTTCCGGTTTGAACTGGTAGTACATGGATAACACATCTTTCGACGCCTTAAAATGGCTGTCTTTCAGGCTTTCATCACTGATTGGGATGAATTTACTTTTATCACTGGTGGTACCGCTGCTTTTGGCAAACCAGTAAATAGGAGTATTCCATAAAATATTTTGTTCTCCGCTCATGATGCGTTCAATGTAAGGCTTCAGATCATTGTACTCATGAACGGGAACGGCATCTTTAAACTCCCGGACATTGAAAAGATTGGAAAAATTATATTTTCTGCCAAACTCGGTGTTTTGTGCAGACGTTACTAAATCCTGCAGCACTTCCCGTTGTGCTTCTATTGGATTATTCTTCCAGGCATCTATGCGCCAGAGCCGGGAACGGGCAAGTGATGATATAGCAGGGGAGAGCAGTTTCATGACCCTGCCAAAATAAGTCATTTGAAGTAAAACTGCAACGGGAAATAAAAAAAATCATCTCTTAAAAATACCGTAAGCAATTATTATTTTTTCTTTCAATCTTTCTTTCAACAGGTCGTCACAAAAAGCATGTTTAACCGCTTCCAGGTTGCAACGGAGAAAATTTTCTTTTGTCCAGTTGAAAATTTTGGAGAGTAAATCGTATTCACTGCTTAATGTTACATCAGAGATAGTACGGGCATCTGTATTAATGCTCATAGATACCCCGGCAGTGTAAATTTTATCAACGGGATGATTTTCAATTGTGTCAAAAACATTCACCTGGATATTACTGGTGGGGCAAACTTCCAGATGTATATTTTCTTTCTTTAAAAAGAGGAGGAGTTTTTCATCTTCTGCGCATCTTACCCCATGCCCGATACGGGAAGGATGAAAATGCTGTAAAGTTTCCCAAATACTATCCGCACCTCTTGCCTCACCCGCATGCGCAGTGCAGTGGATATGATTGGTTTTTGCAAATTGAAAGGCACCAATATGATTATCAATAGGAAAGCCTGTCTCATCAGCAGCAATGTCAAATCCTGCAACCTGTGTTCCTTTAAATTGCTTGGCTAATTTTACTGTTTTCATACTCTGCGCTGCTGAATAATGCCGGAGAGTGCAAAGAATAATACGAGCCTCTACACCGGTCACTTTAATACCTTCTTTTACCGCATCATTCACTGCTGTAACCACTTCTTCCGGAGTAAGCCCTTTTAAAATATGTTGCAAAGGGGCAAAACGTAATTCCGCATAGATCACATTATCGGCCTGTAATTGTTCAAACAGATCCAGGGTAACCAATCGTAATTGTTCTTTGGTTTGCATCAGTTCAAATCCTTTCACCGCCCGTGTCAGGTAATCAGTAAGATCGGTACATTTTGGTCCGGCAATGAAGGACTCACGGTATGCTGAATAAGAAATATCCGGATTCATTTGTTGCACCACCTTATAACTAAGGCAGCAATCTAAGTGCAGGTGCAATTCTACTTTGGGCAATGATTGGTAGTTCATATCCTAAAATTACCGATGAAAAAATCAGGGAAACAGAAAGGGCAAAATTTCTTTTATAGCCGTCGCTCCGGCATTATAATTTGTTTAGAAGGATTTTTATTTAATAGGGAAGTCGGCCGCTTTTAGTGCGGCTTCCTCATGCAGATAATCTTTGCGTTTTAATTCAAAGTTTCTTCCCAGGTATAATCGCCGTACCGCTTCATCTGCTGCCAGTTCTTCGGCAGTGCCGTGTTTAAATATTTTTCCTTCTATCAAAAGGTAAGCCCTGTCACAGATCGAAAGTGTTTCTGTTACATTATGATCGGTGATGAGGATGCCGATATTCTTATGTTTCAATTTGGCCACAATGGCCTGGATATCTTCCACGGCTATCGGGTCAATACCGGCAAACGGTTCATCTAATAAAATAAATTTTGGGTCAACGGATAATGCCCGGGCAATTTCTGTTCGTCGCCTTTCACCACCACTTAGTACATCACCATTGCTTTTGCGTACATGCTGCAACCGAAATTCATTAAGCAATGATTCAAGCTTATCCCGTTGTTGTTGTTTTGAAAGTTTGGTCATTTCCAGGATGGCGGAAATATTATCTTCTACACTCAGCTTGCGGAAAATGGATGCTTCCTGGGGAAGGTAGCCGATACCCATTTGTGCCCTTTTGTACATGGGTAGATTGGTAATATCCTGGTCATTCAAAAAAACTTTGCCCTGGTCTGGCTTTATCAATCCCACAACCTGGTAAAAAGAAGTGGTTTTACCGGCACCGTTGGGTCCAAGCAAGCCCACGATCTCCCCCTGTTTCACTTCAAAAGAAACATGGTTGACAACGGTGCGGCTGCCATATTTTTTTACAAGATCTTTTGTGGTGATGGTAACTGACATGTATGACAAAAATAAGCTTTGGTAGTTAATGAAGGTCGTTTCAGGTTCATTTAACGTGGTTTTGTCTAATGCCCCTGCATCATTAGCTTTGCACACTTATGAAGGTTACCGATCATATAGCACAGGCAAAAGATACTCTGATTTCATTTGAAGTACTGCCCCCATTAAAAGGAAAGGGCATTGAAGCATTGTATAAACATCTTGATCCATTAATGGAGTTCAAGCCTTCCTTTATCAATGTTACCTACCACCGGAGTGAACATGTTTTTAAGAAAAATGCAGATGGCAGTTTTCAGAAAGTAGTGATACGGAAACGTCCGGGTACAGAAAGTATTTGTGCGGCCATTATGAATAAGTATAATGTCGATACCGTACCTCACCTGATCTGCGGGGGGTTTAGTGTAAATGATACAGAGGATGCTTTGATCAATCTCCGCTACCTCGGGATAGACAATGTGCTGGTGCTGCGGGGTGATGCCGCTAAAAATGAAACAAGCTTTGAACCGGAGCCAGGTGGCCATAAATATGCCTGTGATCTGTTGAAACAGGTTGCCAATCTGAACGCCGGCATTTACCTGGAAGATGAATTAAAAGGAACACAAAAAACGGAATTTTGTATCGGCGTGGCGGGCTACCCCGAGAAACATTTTGAAGCCCCGAATATGGATTCAGATCTTCAGTACCTGAAAAAGAAAGTAGATGCCGGAGCTGATTATATTATTACGCAGATGTTTTTTGATAATAAAAAATTCTTTGCTTTTGAAAAAGCCTGCCGGGCCATTGGAATAACAGTGCCCATTATTCCGGGACTGAAACCCATTACTACTAAAAAACAATTAACGATCCTTCCTAAAACATTCTTCATTGATCTGCCGAATGATCTGTCTGGCGAGATATTAAAATGTAAAACTGACGAAGAGGTAGAAAAAGTAGGACAAGAATGGCTGCTGGGCCAGTCAAAAGATTTGAAGAAAAATGGCGTACAGGCATTACATTATTACACACTGGGAAAACCGCATGTAATAGCAAATGTGGTGCGAGAACTTTAATTATTAAAAGTGGTTGTCAGGGTTGCTGTAATAGCCGTAGCAGCAGGTACGAAACGGCAAATGCCTCCCACGCAAAACAAACCGGCACGTTGTCTTCCATAGCTAAGAGAGAACCGGCTTCCTTTTTTACTATAGCTCCCACCCACGGTTGGGTAATGAATATCAGTGACTCCGTAGTTATAAAGATCGCTCAGGTAAAATGACCAGCTAGGCGCAAAACCAAATTCAGTAACGGCAGCAAACCAACTGCCATTATCCTGTTCCGAAAATAGATTCTGCAATTCAAACCGGAAAGATTTTTGTTTACCATATTTATACAAAGCATTTAATACAATGATATTGGCTTTGATATTTTCATGGATACCACCTTCCACGACCGACTTGTTATAAAACAGGTTGTGATAAGATAGGGTGGTATTCCATTTTTTACTCCATTTTTTCTTCCAGTCGATACTTAGGTCCTGGAAATATTTGTTATCACCAAAGCTGAAAATATTGGAACTGTCGCTAAGGCTCCTATAGCTGGATAAATTAAGTGAAAATCGGGAGGGCTTATTATTTTTTCCTCTCAGTGTATAAAAAATATCTAATTGTCCGCCTGTTTCGCCCAATGGCTGAGCATTATAAACATAAATATTTGTTGTGAGGTAATCATGCTGCTTTGTTAATGCAGGAATGAAATTAACAGGCAGTTCGGTTCCAATGGCATCTCTTTCGCCCCGGAAATTCATATTGGTCATGCTTCTGAGACTAAGCGTAATACCCAAATCTTTTTTTGCATAAGAACTGTTGAGCAGAAAAGCTTTTCCGGATTGCTTACTCATATTATTCATTGCATTGGGGTCTCTCCCTTTATGTACATATTCCAACGACAGGGAAGCTGTACCCCCGCTAATATCTAATCTTGTTGAAGTGGCTTTTACCGTAGCCGGAAAATCTGGATCTGGTCCTGTGTATTGCTGGTAACGGGTAACATAGCTGAACCCTGCCGCTACTCTTGTTTTGGCTGTCACTTCTTTTTTTATGGCAGAAAAATCAATTTCAATATCTGCTGCTCTCACAGTAGAATTGGCGTGATCAAATATATTTCGTTGCTTTCCCGCCAGAGCTTTTATTTTTATAAATGATAAAGGTGCTACCTGCACATTGAGTCCTTCAATGGCATTGTTGATTCCAATTTGCCGGTTTTCCCAGGCACGGAAAACTAAGCCGCTGCCAAACTGCTCATAGATATCTCCCACCTGAACTGAAAAATTCTTAGCGGCATATTTAAAATACCTGTTTATAATCTTGCTTTGGTTTATAGCAAACGGAAAGCCGGCAATAGAGGGTAAATAACTTTCAAATTGTAAACCGGCTGTAAAATTTTTATAATTGTAATCTAATTTCAAATAATTGTTCGAACCAACCCTGTCCTGAGGGAGGATGGCATTGATCTTTTTATCCGGCTGATAAAACTGTGTGTAGGATTCAAAACTTCCACTTAGATGACCACCGATGGCAGGTAACTGTGCTTTGGCAATTTGTATAAAACAAAGGGCAAAAAGTAGGCAATTGTTTTTTTTCATGTGTTTAGTTATTATTTTAATTCGCCACATGCCTGTCTGTCGGCAGACAGGGAATTCGCAGGAATAATCTTTCAGGCCTGGTAAGCAGCATTATTGTGGCTCATTTCATAAGGTTTTTATTTTTTCAAATAACTCTTCTTCGTTGCCGGGAACATATCCATTCTGCTGGTATACAATTTTTCCGTTCTTAATTATCAGGAGATGTGGCACATCATTTACATTCAATGCCTTTTTTAAATCACTGTTGGTGTCCAGATAAATATCAAATGCCCAGCCCCTTCCCATAGCAAATGAACGTACCCTGGTAGAGGTTCTTGTATCATCTATGGAAATTGCTACCAGCTTGAAAGGCCGGTCTTTCTGCCGTTCATCGTATTGGTCATTGATCGTTTCCAACTCCTGTATGCAGGGAATGCACCAAGTGGCCCAAAGGCTGACAACCAGAACGGTATCTCCATTAACGGAAAGATCATTGAAAGAAATTTCCTGCCCGGCCAGGGTTTTAATTTTTATGGCAGGCAGATTATTCTGGCTAAAACCCTGCAGGGAGTTTATTACGTATATAAGAATCAGTAATGTACGCATAGATATTAATTTTTACGAAGTGTCTCTTAGCTGACCGTTTAACGGTTAAATGATTTCAAAATTTGTGTACTGAATCGGGTACAAATACAATCTTTATTTTTTTAAAATTTTGTCATGAAAACTACAATTCTGCTTTTTACAGTTATGTTAACCAGCTTGATTATTTCTTCCTGTTCTAAAGGCGGTTCGGGGGATAATAACAATCCTCCTCCGGCTGGCAACCAACCTCTGACTGTTTCTTTCAGCAAAAGCCAGATTGCTGCCGATGGCTTTGAAGAAACTACCATAACAGTAAAAGATCAGAGCAACATTGATGTAACTTCCTCCTCTGCCATCTTTATTAATGGTTCAGTAATTACAGGAAACACATTCTATACTTCTGTGGCTGGTTCATATCAGGTAAAAGCAATTAAAAGCGGTCTTGAGTCACCTGTAGTAAATCTTACTGCCAATAACCCGGGCCCATCACTATTTACGCAAAAAGCTATTGCCGAGTTTTTTACCGGCACCTGGTGTGGTATTTGTCCCGGAACCATTATTCCATTAGATAATTATGGTAATACCTACCCCAATGTTATTAATGTGGGTGTACATGGCCCAAGTGGCAGCAATGACCCGTACCAGTACATTTTTGACCCGCAACTCAGAGCAGCCTTTAGTATTACAGGTGTTCCAACTGTATTATTAAACAGGGATAGTAAATGGAACCAACAAACCGCCACTCTTGATGCCTTGACACAAAAGAGGGCTCCGCTGGGGCTTGCTGTGGAAACAAGTGTAGCAGGTAATACCATTAGTGTGAGAGCCAAAGTGAAATTTGATGTTACCACTTCGTTACCACTTAAAATAGTGGTGATGCTGGTTGAGGATAACCTGCGATATAATCAAGTCAATTATGGTCATTTTGGATTGCCAAATCCTATACCCAACTTTAATCACAGGAATGTACTTCGGAGTGCCGCTACTGATATATTTGGCGATGTTATACCGGCAGGTCAACAACTAAAAGGGAATACCTGGGAAAAAGATTTTATGTTTAATACAGGAACTTATGTTCAGGCTAATTGCCGGGTGATAGCTTTTGTGCTTTTCGGAGACAATACACAAAACAGGAAAGGAATGTTAAACGCACAAATAGTAACAGCAGGACAGAATAAAGGGTTTGATTAGGTAGTTTTTTAGTTCCTTTAATGAGGCTATTGGGATAGCCTCTTATATTTTATTCTATTTAGAAAGACTCTCCAATACTTTCTGATCGATAGCCACAGGATATTTCTTTTTTAACGCTTCTACCCATTGTTTTTCTAATATCATTTGGTAATCATTTATCACCAGTCCTTTTGCTTCATTGAAAGTTCGCTGCATAGGTTGTGAATAGGCCTGGATAATGTAGGCGAAGGAAGCAGTATTGTCATTGGTATTGACAAGTGGAGATGTGATCATTCCAGGCTTAGGAATCATTTTAAAAAGATTGGGAATCTGGCTCCATTCATATCGGGATGAATCCGCTACCACTTTTTCAGAATACATTTCAACGATTTTATGCCAGTCTTTGGGTTTCTTTTTTACCTGGTCATACACTTTTTTTGCCGTGTTTTCATCGGCGCAAAAGAAAAGTACAGCATCGGCGCATTGATTCCAGGTATAATTTTTTTTATTGCTTTCATATAAAGCCAGCAATGAAACCGTGTCGTTTTGTGCTTTATTCCAAATTTCCTGCTGCATGATTTCGAAGAATATATTTCCGTCTTTAAACTCTGTCATCTGGCTGCGAAATTGTTCATTAAAATCTTCCAGGTGGTTGCGGTAATAATTATACAAGGCAAACTGAAGAAATTCTTCCTGAACCTGCTCATAAGGCTTCGCACCGGTGCCATCCTGTTTGTACCGGTAGGTGTTGGCATAATTGACCCAGGTGGTAGCCGTGTAAGTGGAATCACCAATGGTGAACATGGGTGTGGTGGCGGTGACAGTTCTCCCAATATCTGTCATG
Source organism: Chitinophagaceae bacterium (assembly GCA_046596865.1). Taxonomy (GTDB): domain Bacteria; phylum Bacteroidota; class Bacteroidia; order Chitinophagales; family Chitinophagaceae; genus JJ008. The sequence goes on along the minus strand of JBKJLR010000246.1, from coordinate 177 downwards.
GGTTTTAAATCTATAACACTATCCGTCATGGCCCGCATGGCCGCATCATTATAAGGATATTTTTTAAGACCTGCTTGTTGAATCACTTTGTTATAAATAAAGTCACGGGAAGATTTCCAACGGGCATCCGCCATTATTTTCGTTTGTAATTCCTGCTGGTTAGTTTTATTATTTCTA
>JBKJLR010000080.1:0-2655 GCA_046596865.1 Chitinophagaceae bacterium | reverse complement strand
CTTCAAGGAACAAATGTTCAGCACTTGTACAAAAGCTAAATAGCATTAATAAAGACGAGTAATGCACGTCTGCCAGCATATTGCAAAACCCCATGTTGTACTAAACCTTCGGTAGTTTTAAAAGCCTCTTCAGGATTAAAGAGGCTTTGTTTTGCATGAACTAAAATATTTTTTTATGCAAACACAACAAACTACCAGCCTTTGCCGGGCTGCACAAGATTACGTTACTATTGTTGCACAGGCAAGTGCTAAAATAATCGGCTTTGCTGAGCTTTACAAAGAAATGGAGCGCTCCATAAACATCAGTGGTAAAAGCAGGAGCACATTAACCAATTATGGACGTCAGCTTGCTCATCTTGCGCTGCACTACAATTGCCTTCCTACAGAGCTCGACAAAGAACAGGTGCTTGATTATCTCCATCTTGTTAAAACAAAGGGCACCCCATCGGCAACCTTTTTCAAATTCACGGTGTATGGTATGCGTTATGCCTGCAAAATGCGTGGGCTCAGTTACCTGCAATTCAGTTTACCTGCAATAGATCGGGATGATAAATTGCCGGTAGTGCTTAGCCAGCAAGAGGTAAAGGACTTACTTAAAGCCTGCACACTTCTAAAGCACAGCATCCTCCTGGCTACTATTTACGGTTGCGGATTGAGATGCGCAGAAGCACGCCAGCTTGCTATAGCCGATGTGGATCTTGAGCGTGGTATGTTGCACGTAAAGCATGGCAAAGGTGGCAAGGACCGCTATGTACCATTGGGCGCTATGCTTATCCGTGGTATTGCAAAGTATCTGAAGGCTGAACACCCTAACCGATGGCTCTTTGAAGGCATAAACGGACAATGCCTCTCACAACGAGGTACACAGTGGGCGGTAAGCAATGCCGTTAAAAAAGCTGGTATTATTAAAGAAGTTTCCACTCATACCTTAAGGCACAGCTATGCTACACATTTACTCGAGCAGGGTTTAGATATAGTAACGATCAAAGCATTGTTGGGCCACGAAGCTATCGAGACCACCATGATCTATCTGCATATAGCTCAGCCTTGTGCAAGAACCGCTTTCAGCCCGCTGGACAATCTATACAAAAAGCAGTAATGCAGCCTGCTTTTGAAGTGGCTGATGTGCTTAATGCGCATTGGCCACAGGTGCAGCAAAACGGAAAGTATAATAGTTGGCAGTTGCGGACCCTTGATGCAATCAAACGATGCCGTACGGCATCATTGGGAGGTCATGTAGATGGCTGCAATAGTTGCGGTCATATACGCATCAGCTATAATAGCTGCCGTAACCGGCATTGCCCTAAGTGTCAGGGTAAAGAACGTGAAAAGTGGATACAGGCAAGAGAAGCCGAACTTTTGCCTGTTCCATACTTTCATGTCGTGTTTACATTGCCCGATACGCTCAACAAGCTATGTATGTTCAAGCCTAAGCTGATGTACGATCTGTTGTTCAAAACATCATGGAGTGTGCTCAATACTTTTGGTCATGACCATAAGTGGCTGGGAGCACAAACGGGTATGATCAGCATACTTCATACGTGGGGTCAGACAATGACACTTCATCCACATCTGCATTGTATAGTGCCGGGTGGCGGACTGACAAAGCAAGGCAGGTGGAAGCATGCCAGAAGTGATGGCAAATATTTGTTTTGCGTGAAGGCTATGAGCAAGGTCTATCGTGGCAGGTTCATAGCTGCGCTCAAAGAACTGTTACCGCAGGAAATGACCAAAGAGTTGGTCAATGCACTGTATAAGCATAACTGGGTAGTATATGCCAAACAACCTTTTAGCGGAGTGCAAAGCGTAGTGGAATACCTGGGTCGATACACCCATAAGATTGCTATCAGTAACCATCGGATTAAAAGTGTTGAAAATGGTAAAGTGACCTTTACTTATAAGGATTATAAACATGGCAGTGTAAAAAAAGAAATACTTCTGGACAGCATGGAGTTCATCCGTCGTTTCTCCTTACATATATTACCAAAAAGGTTTGTTCGGGTACGGCACTACGGCATATGCAGCAGCAGTTCAAAACAAAAGAGTGCATTGGTTATAAAAGCACAGTTACCTGTGCAGATAAAACATTCCCCGTCAGGCACTACCAAAGCTGCTCCGCTATCTTATAATCCTAAACAATGCCCCCGCTGTAAAAAAGAAACAATGGAAGCGCTTATGCAATTCAACATGCGTGGCCCGCCGGATGAATGGAAGCAAAAGGCAGCAAATTTATTAAGCGGATGTAAAAGGGTAAATGCGTCAGTTGTTAAAAAGTAAACTGCAATTGCGGTGAAGCATTGCTATGCAAATAAGAAAGTAAAACAATGATAAAGAACACCGATACACGGCAAAGAAAAACAAAACAGGCAAAATAGTTGTATAAAGGAAAATAAGAATGACGGTAATTAGCAATAAAAAACTCAGCAGCAATAAAATCTCAACCCCAGACTGAATGCTTTCTCAAAAAGCAAAATCGTTCTCCCCATAATAACAACTTTCTCCGCACATGATCTTGACTGAATGCAAACAGCGGTTCCGTACAACATGGGCTTCATCGTTGGCCTTTCAGGCCCGACGAAGCCTTATTTGTTACATGCCGTTTTCAAAGTCGCACCAAAGCGGCTGGCGTGGAATAAAGTAATTGTCCAATAAAAC
>JBKJLR010000124.1:0-8339 GCA_046596865.1 Chitinophagaceae bacterium | reverse complement strand
TGGTGGGCCGGCTGGGCTTAATGCCGCCGTAGTGTTAGGAAGATGCCGGCGAAAAGTTTTAGTCTTTGATCATCGTCAGCAACGCAATCGTCATTCGCATGGCATGCATAATTTTCTAACCCGGGATGATATCGCCCCGGATGATTTTTTAAAAATTAGTCGCCGGGAGATTAAAAAATACGGAGTGAAAATATTGCACACCGAAATTAAAGATGCTAAAAAAAATAACGATGTGCATTTTACAGTAAAGGATATAAATGGTAAAACTTATCATTCAAAAAAACTTATTTTGGCTACTGGCTTAGCAGACAGGTTGCCTGCAATAAAAGGAACAACAAAGTTTTATGGTAAATCCATTTTTCATTGCCCCTACTGCGATGGATGGGAAGCCAGCAACAAAAAAATTGGGGTATATGCTAAAAATACAGGCGGGATTGATCTGGCTCTCACCCTTACCTTATGGAGCAAACAAATCACCTTATACACGGACGGTGAAAAATATGTAAGAAAAAAAGCCAGGGAATTATTAGCTAAAAAAAATATTGATATAAGACATGATACAATAAGCTCCTTTGAAGGTAGCCGCTCCAAGGTAAAAAACATTGTTTTTGATAATGGCGAAAAATCTGGTTGTGATGCAATTTTTTTCTCGAACGGGTATGATGTACAATGTGACCTTGTTGAAAGTCTCGGGTGTACCCTGGACAAAAATAAAATTGTTATAACCAATAAATCGCAACAGGCAAATATAAAAGGGCTATACGTTGCCGGCGATGCTTCAAAAGATATGCATTTTGTTGTTGTAGCTGCGGCGGAAGGTGCCAAGGCAGGAGTTTACATAAATAAAGAATTGCTGAAGGAAGAAAATTTATAGCCTTGGTTTACCAGCGAAAAATCATTTGCATCAATAACAAAATGGCTAGGCTGATTGATGCAGGAAAAAATAGTAATGGGAATAAACGGTCTTGCTGGTAAAGTCATCACATAAAAAATGCCTGGTTTCTAATACCTTGTTACTCCTTACAAATGGTATATCTTCCAAACTTAAAATGAAATTATAATGTGTTTTTCAGCCACAGCGAGTTTTGGAGCCAGTGCCGTGTTGGGTGCTGTTGGTATTATTACCTTAGCAAAAGCTAAAACAAAACCGAAAAGGGTTTTTGGAACTATTCCTTTAATTTTCTCAATACAACAATTATCAGAAGGTTTTCTCTGGCTGTGTTTAAAAGATCCGGCACTGGCATCCTACCAACCTTTTTTTACTTATACTTTCCTTGTATTTGCTATGGCCGTCTGGCCATTCTGGATACCCTTTAGTATCTGGCTACTTGAAAAAGATGTAAAGCGGAAGAAAATAATAAAAGGATTTGTGTGGACTGGTGCTCTGGTAGCTGTAGGTGTTGGGGTTATTCTTTCTCTATATACAGTTGAAGCAATAACTCCTTTTTGCCTTACCTGTCCTGGCACACCAACGGCCTCCATTAAGCATCACCTTCATTATGAATTTGCCATTCCGCAAATGGTAAAAAATTTAATTGTGGCCTTTAGTGTACTCTATATAGCCGCAACTATTATTACCCCTTTTATCTCAAGTATTAAACACATGAAATGGCTGGGAGTTGTATTCCTAACATCGTACCTGTTTGCTGTCATGTTCTACAGCGGTTTTGTTATTTCTGTATGGTGCTTCTTTGCCGCTATTCTTAGTTTTGTTGTGCTTTGGATCTTAACGGACCTTGGCAAGAATGCCCGGCAGGTATAATATTTAAAACCATTTATTTTAGGTTTATCACACAAAGGCCACAAAGAATAATTCTCTGTGGCCTTTGTAAATAAGATCAGAATTTTTTTTAAACAGCTACTCTAACTCCACGTTACTGTTCTTGTTTATTTTATTAATCTTAATAACCTTCACCCAGTTCAAAAAAAGAATAACAGGATAGGTCGGGTCCATTTCATACCAACGTTTACCAAAGTTGATGGCAGAGGGAGTTTTATGATGATTATTGTGATAAGCTTCTCCCATCAATAATAAATCCATTGGATACAAATTGCGGGAAGTGTTTTTCAATTTAAAATTGACCGTACCATACTTATGTGCAAACCAGTTGATGACAGCACCATGTAATGGCAACATCACAATATGGATGGGTATCAACAGGTACCACCAGGCCGAAGGAGCAAATAATATATAAAATGTAATATAAAAAATAATCCATCCTACCCGGGATAACCAGTTGTGTGCAATCCTGTCCAATGCAGGCCAGTCAGGAAGGTTTTTTAGAAATCGTTCTTCAATTTCAATTTTACCATTATAAATACCGGAAGTATAGATCCGGCTACGCCACATCATGGCAAATACGTTTTTATCAAACAAAGGAGAATGGGGGTCTTTTTCGGTGTCGGTATAGGCATGATGCATACGGTGCATAATGGCATACACCCTGGGGCTTACATACGACGAACCCTGGCCAATATAAGCCAACAAATAAAAAAAGCGTTCCCAAAATTTGTTCATGCTGAAGGCAGCATGCGATGCGTAACGGTGTTGGAGAAAAGTTTGAGAAAAAATCGCCAGGTACCAGTGACACAAAAAGAACACAAGTATAATAATCATTAAAAAAAGTGACTTATAAAAACTACGATGTTGACGGCTAAGGTACGCTATATAAGGGGCTAATAGATTGTTTATTTTATAGAACGGTTGCTTTTAACATTGCAGATAATTTTATTCTTGCAAAATCATTCTTTTGTTGTTGAATAACTTGTATGACTTTCCCGAATACCAGAATATTTTTAATGACTGTTAATCAATTCAGGCATTAATTGTAGATTTATACAAACAAACCTTCGTATGAAAAATTATCTGCTTCCGTCCCTTTTGTTTCTTATTTCCCTTTCAGCAAAAGCAATTGATAAGGATTCCACTCTGTACTATCCTTTGCCTGACAGTGTAAAAGCTGTTCAGTTTATGGCAGAAATACATGTGCAGGCGGTCAATACAAAAAAAGAAGTTTTTGCAGGTATTAAAACAGATGTGGTAAAACTTTCACTGGAGGCAGATAAGAAGGAAAGAGAGATCGTATTTGAATTTCCTGAATCGGCCAGGGTAATGGCAACAGGTCTGCAAGTGGATACCCACGAAAAGGGTGAAATTTCATTTCATTACAACTGGGCTCTCAATGAAACTTATAAATTGCTGCTGGCTGTAGCTACTGACTCAGTTGAAAATTTTTCTTTATACTCTGGTTATGCCTGGCTGCCAAAAGAAAATAAATGGAAACTTATAGGTACCTGTAAAATCTCAGGGCGATGGAGTACGATACAAAATCCTGCTACTTATTTTTCAACCGGTAAAAAAGAAAATATACAAACGAATATCGGCCAGGTTTGGCTTCAACCGAGTAATGGCTCATGGAAAAATATGAAGGTTGAAGAGCAACCAGCACCTGTTATTAATTTGTTTCCGCATATGGACAGTGTGCAGCAACGGGTAATAGATATAAAATTAATTGAAGAAGCCATTACATCCAATAAAACAGATGCAAAGGATAAGATGGACGGCATTTATTATACAATGATAAAAGAAGGAACCGGAAGGCAGGTTTCAGTAAATGATACAGTGGTCGCTTACTACAAAGGATATTTATTTACGGATGGTTTAGTTTTTGACCAGACTAAAGACAAGCCAGCGATTTTTCCTCTAAAAAGATTAATAAAAGGCTGGCAGATAGGTGTACCCCTTTGCAAAGTAGGCGGAAAAATAAAATTAGTCATCCCTTCAGACCTGGCTTATTCGATACGTACAAGAGCAGCAAAAATTCCACCTAACAGTATTTTGGTTTTTGAAATTGAAGTAGTAGATATAAAACCTCCGCTGTAATTATATTCTGAAGTAACGATATACAGATCAGGGGTCATAAAAGTTTTCTTTCGGAGCTAGCAACTTTTCCTGAACTTTATTGTTGGAGCATTCTAAACAATAAAAAAATCAACCATGAAATTATTGCGAACCATCCCATTGGCTTTGCTGGCTTCTGTTATTCTATTTGCTTCCTGCAATAGCAGTGATACGAAAAAAGAACCTGCCATGAAAGAACCCAAACTAAAAGAAGAGAATATTACTTATTCTTCACCCGGTAGTAAGGACAGCCTGGTATTAGATGGCTATATAGTATATGATGAAAACCTGGAAGGGAAACGTCCCGCAATATTGGTAGTACATGAATGGTGGGGCCTGAATGAATATGTAAAAATGAGAGCAAGGGAATTGGCCAAGCTTGGTTACATCGCCATGGCATTGGACATGTATGGAAATGGTAAAAGAGCAGATAACCCTGATGATGCAGGCAAACTCTCCGGGCCTTTTTATCAGAATCCCCAGATAGCAAAACCTTTATTTGATGCTGCCCTTGCAAAATTGAAATCATATGACCAGACCGATGCAAACAACCTGGCAGCCATTGGCTATTGCTTTGGTGGTGCACAGGTATTAAATATGGCTAAACTGGGTGAAGACTTTAAAGGGGTAGTTAGTTTTCATGGTAACCTGACGGTAGTGCCTGCCAATAAAGATTTACTGAAAGCGCAGATATTGGTTTGTCATGGCGGTGCCGATCCGTTTGTGCCACAGGCAGAAGTTGACCAGTTTAAAAAGGAGATGGATTCTATAGGAGCTAAATACACTTTCAAAACGTATGAAGGTGCCACCCATGCTTTCACTAATCCCAATGCAACAGCTGTAGGCGAAAAATTCAAAATACCTATTAGATATGATGCAACGGCGGATACATCATCGTGGAATGACATGAAAGCTTTCTTTAATACAATCTTCAAATAGAACCTACTAATTCTCTTTTTCATAAATAGCCGTGGTTTTCACAAGCCACGGCTATTTATTTGTTGACCAGCCACTTCATTTGCTCATTTTCAATCGTTTACTGCAGATACCTTGAACTTTAGATAAACCCACCTAACTGCTTTATAAACAGTAATATTACGGAATCCAACATGCTATTTTTCGAAAAACACCTAGAATAAATACGATAAATAGTTATGAATTATAAAATTCACTTTCTATTTTGTCACTCCATTTAAACAATGGACAAAAAACCTTGAGCAAACTACTTTTACCCCTTCTTATTGGAAGCATATTCTTTTCTGCATGCAGAAAAGACAGCTTCACTCCGGCTCCAGAGGCCGCTCTTCCTTGTAAGCTTCAAACAGAAAATCCTTCAGGTCGTACTTATGCCAGCGGGTCTGTTGTTTCATACACCTGTACTGAAAAGCATTGTGGAATTTTACCTCTCAGCATTAAGAATTACTGGGTGTATGAGGATTCCATGTTTAACGATGGGGTATTTTCAAAAGTGCAATTTGATACCCTCCGGTTTACCTCTAATAAAAAATCATTGACGGATGGCCTCATCTGGTGGGAAGGCAATCTTTATATCGGTCTTCCTGAAGTACTCTATACCAATGATTCTGCCTTTTTTTCATTGGGTGATAGGTTATTTACACCAGATGTAAAAGACGCAAAAAAAGATTACAGCCTCTTCCCCGGTGACTCTATAAAATATCTTACCAGTTTTCACGATGCTGCTGCCAGTGGCCGTTCTCTAAAGTTGCAAGCTCCTATCCTTACACCTGCAGGCACTTTTAATGACTGTGTTTATTTTGAAAAAAATGCCCGTTATTTCCGCAAAGACCAGGTATTTTTTAAACCCGGACTTGGCGTAATTAAATACATCCAGGAAAAAGCAATTCCGGGTGACAGGATAATAAAATTGCAGCAAATATCAACACTTGTCGCCGTACATATTGAATAACATGCCCCTGTAATAATGTTGATTTATTAGCCTTGCTTCATCAAGCGGATAAATCTGTACTTTACTTTGAAATGGAGCAATGTTGATACCATAACATACATATTTCACCATTAAGATAAAACATCCGGTGAAGAAACTTGAAGTTGATTAAGAGTAACAGGTGTAGAATGTTGTGTAGTTTGGATAAACGAAATTTAGCTTAAAGAAAATAAAAAACTCTCCTGGTAATTACCGGGAGAGTTTGCTTTAATGTTGTTCGTATCCGATGCTTCGGGGATAAAATTTTTATGGTAAGGTTATTACTCTCTGGCTATTTCCATTATTCCAGCTCAGTAATGCTTTGTTATCACAGTTCCCATTATTAGGGAATCCAAAGTCTAACTTAAGTATCCTGTCATTGATTTTTATTTTCAAAGTTCCTTCGCTGATCCAATGGCAGTTTACTTTTTTGATCAAAGGGTCTTCGGTGTTAATATTCACAGTAGTACCATTTCTAAATGTCGTTTTAGAACGTCCTGTGATCTTGTACACATCATCCCTTACAATAGCTGTCAGCATACCGGCGATCTGGGTTACTGTTTTAATACCTTCATACCTGTAACCTCTCCCGGAAGGAAATGTTACCTGGCCGTCAACTACTTCAATGCTCCATTTATGCACAGGAGGTTCAGAAAGGTTTTTAAAGATTTTTGTACCCTCAATATGTATACGGTTTACATAATACCGTACAAAAGTGAGTGTAACTAATGAACCGGGTCTCCGGACAGGGCCTGTAAAATGAAGCACCAGTTTACCCCTTCTTACTTTGCCATCATTGCCCAGGCAACTGTCACCAAAATCGATAGTAACTGTTTTGGGATAAGTGCTGTCATTGGGAGTAACAGTGATAGTAGCACAATCTCCAATTCTTTCACGCAGTTCTAAAAAGCGGGGCAAAAAAACACGGCCCTGGATAGTGGACCTGCCTTCTACACCAAAACCACCTGCATTGCCTTCTTCTTCAGCAGCAGTCATAGTAATATCATCTGCATCATCAAAGCTGGCTTCAGCTTGAGAGCTTTCGTCAGATAAATCGGCGGCTTCAGCTTCGCTTACAGAAGTTGAATTACTAAAACTGTTTTCTTTTTGACAGGAAGTAAAAATAAAAAGGGAAAACAATACTGCAATAGCAGCAAGGCTGATCCGGTTAATTGATAAAGTTTTCATGGTTATACTTTTTGGGTTTATAAATTATTAACGGAACTTTTGAACTGTGTATAGCAAGAAAGTTTAAAGACCGTTAAAATATTTAATTTCCCCTCTGAAATGAAAGCTATCATTCAATATATACGTCTATTTTTCTACGAGATTGATAAAAGAGTTCTTGTTTCTATATCCGCCTTCACGGCATTATTTATATTTATTAATTACTTTTTCGGGCTTGATATTTTTATTACAAAAAATAATTCTTTTGCTATTAAACTTTTCTACTGGTATACAGTCTTCCTGGCGGCTTTTTCGATCCCCTACCTGCTTACCGGCTTCTTTAAACCTGTTATTTATTCAGGAAAAAAAGTTTTCCTGGTCTTTGTTCTGATAGCACCGCTGATATTCGCATTTAAAATAAGTCTTGGTATTGGTTTTTGGTTTCCAGACAGGCTAAACGGAAACACCTATTGGATGCATATAATATACTGGCCTTTGCTATTACTAATTGTCAGTACAATCTTATTTATTCTTTGGAAATATTTTGACAGGGACAAACCATTTTATGGGGTAACAACAAAAAATATTACCTGGAAACCCTATCTTCTTATGTTGCTGATGATGCTGCCGGTGATAGCATTGGCCTCCACACAAGCTGATTTTTTAGAAGTATATCCCAAATTAAAATCTGTTAGCGGTATTTATAAGGAGGACAACATTACCTGGTGGCACAAACTGCTGTTCGAACTTTCCTATGGAAGTGATTTTATTACCATTGAACTTTTTTTCCGTGGCTTCTTAGTTCTTGCATTTATTAAATGGGCAGGCAAAGATGCAATTTTACCCATGGCTTGTTTTTATTGTGCGATACACTTTGGAAAGCCTTTAGGGGAATGTATCAGTTCTTATTTTGGAGGAATAATCCTGGGAATAATTGTTTATCACACAAGATCAATAATGGGTGGGCTAATTATTCATTTAGGTATTGCATGGATGATGGAGGTAGGAGGGTATATAAACCCCCTGTCCCCCTAAAGCCTGCCTGCCGGTAGGCAGGGGGAGACTTAGATTAAAGTGTTCCCCCTATGTTCACAATTTTCTCAAAGAAGAAATTTCTAGTACTTTAATGTTTGATTGATATATAGGGGTAAAGCCCTTTTAGGGGTTGGGGTTTAAAAAAAACTACAAGCCGGTAAGCCGGATTCTGTCGTGGGCTATCATTTATCTGTTCCCGCAGTTACCTGCGGGACTCAAGCTGCCTACCCTGGTTCTTGAACGAGCAGTTCTCAAACGAACCTATATGTGGCATTTCAGCATGCAAGGTTT
>JBKJLR010000121.1:0-2919 GCA_046596865.1 Chitinophagaceae bacterium | reverse complement strand
CTCCATTTTATAAATAACCAACGGATCTTTTTGTTCCAGGTAAGCTGTTTGCACACTCTGTTTCAAATCATCCATTGCTCTCAGATGTTCTTTCCAGGCATCGTCAATTACGGCAAGTGTGGTAGTTTTTTCCAATGCATTAGCCAATTCTGCTCCGCTTGTACTTAGAGTTTTATCGAGATTCGTCAGAACATTTAATGATTTTCGGCCATCAGCAAAAGGGACCACCACATTTTCGATATGACCTCCCTGTGTCAGGCGTATATTTTTGAAAACAGGAATAGCCTGCTTCTGCAATTCTAATTTATGAGTATTATATTTTTCGGTAGCTTCTAAGTAGAGATTGTCAATTAATCCATTCACATCTCCTTTCTTAAATTCTTCTTCTTCAATTTTTGTATCCAAACCAAAATTGACGATACAGGCCATTTTAAAGCCTTCAAAATCTTCCCCTTCCCGGAATGAATCTATCAGGCTTCCGGCTACTGCAGAAAAAGAAGTGTCAATGTCAAGAGCAAGGCGTTCGCCAAACAAGGCATGGGTTCTTTTTTCATACACGGCATTTCGTTGCTTGTTCATCACATCATCATATTCCAGCAAACGCTTACGGATACCAAAGTTGTTTTCTTCAACTTTCTTTTGTGCCCGTTGAATACTGTTACTGATCATGCTGTGTTGTATCACATCACCTTCTTTGTAACCCAGTTTATCCATCAGCGATGCAATTCTTTCACTGCCGAACATTCTCATCAGGTCATCTTCCAGCGAAATATAGAATTGTGAAGAACCAGGATCCCCCTGGCGCCCTGCACGGCCACGCAACTGCCTGTCCACACGGCGGCTTTCATGTCTTTCTGTACCAATGATCGCCAGGCCACCGGCTTCTTTTACTCCGGGTCCGAGTTTGATGTCCGTACCTCGTCCAGCCATATTGGTAGCAATAGTAACAGCACCCGGCAAACCTGCTTCAGCAACTACCTGTGCTTCCTTAGCATGTTGTTTTGCGTTCAGTACATTATGCGGGATTTTTTTCTGTTGCAGCATACGGCCCAGCAATTCACTTACTTCCACAGACGTTGTACCCACCAAACAGGGGCGACCTGCATTACGCAACGTTTCTATTTCATCAATAACAGCTTTATATTTTTCTCTTTTTGTTTTATATACCAGATCCTGTTTATCGTTCCGGATCATAGCGATATTGGTAGGAACATTCACCACATCTAATTTGTAAATGCTCCATAACTCTGCGGCTTCTGTTTCTGCAGTACCCGTCATCCCGGCCAGTTTGTGATACATTCGGAAATAGTTCTGTAAAGTAACGGTTGCATAAGTTTGTGTAGCCGCTTCAATCTTTACATTTTCTTTTGCTTCCAAAGCCTGGTGCAAGCCATCGCTGTAGCGGCGGCCTTCCATGATACGACCGGTTTGTTCATCTACAATTTTAATAGCTCCATCAATTATTACATACTCCACGTCTTTATCAAACATGGTGTAAGCTTTCAATAATTGCTGTACCGTATGGATGCGATCAGCTTTTTGTGCATATTCATTTAATATCGCCTCTTTCTGGTGCAATTTTTCATCAGCTATTTCATCACTTTTTTCTACTTCGGCCAGTTTTACGCCAATATCCGGCAACACAAAAAATTCGGGATCTTCGCCTGAACGGGTAATCATATTCAAGCCTTTATCAGTCAGATCTACTGAATTATTCTTTTCGTCAATCTGGAAAAGTAATTCTTCATCTACTATATGCATGTGGCGTTGCTGGTCCTGCAGGTAATAGTTCTCTGCTTTCTGCATTTTTACTTTAATACCTGGCTCACTTAAAAATTTAATTACCGGCCCATACTTTGGTAAACCACGGTGTGCCCGGAATAAATACAAACCACCGCCTTTTGCATCATCATCACCTTCTGCAAAACGTTTCTTCGCTTCATTCAAACAGGTACGTACAATTTTTTCCTGCTCCTGTACGATCTGCAATATTCTTGGTTTAAGAATATGAAATTGCTGGTCATCACCTTTGGGCACAGGGCCCGATATGATCAAAGGAGTTCTTGCATCGTCAATTAACACAGAATCCACTTCATCCACCATGGCATAGTGATGTTTGCGCTGAACCATTTCTTCCGGGGTATGCACCATGTTATCACGGAGATAGTCGAAACCAAATTCGTTATTTGTGCCATAGGTAATATCAGCCAGGTAAGCTTTTCTTCTTTCTTCACTGTTGGGTTGGTGTTTGTCAATACAGTCCACCGTGATGCCCAACCACTCAAAAATAGTTCCGTTCCACTCCTGGTCACGGCGGGCCAGGTAATCGTTTACCGTTACAATATGAACGCCTTCGCCGGGTAATGCATTTAAGTAAGCAGGTAAGGTAGAAACAAGGGTTTTACCTTCACCTGTTGCCATTTCTGAAATCTTTCCCTGGTGTAATACAGCGCCGCCAATCAACTGCACATCGTAATGCACCATGTTCCAGGTTACTTGTCCGCCGCCGGCTGTCCAGGTATTTTTGAAAACCGAAGAAGAACCATCAATGCTGATATAATCTTTTTTTACACTTAAATCCCTGTCAAGTTCAGTGGCAGTGGAGATAACCTCTATATTTTCTTTAAAACGGTGGGCTGTTTCTTTTACTACGGCAAATGCTTCGGGAAGAATCTCTTCAAGTATTGCTTCGATCTCTTTATCCCTTTCTTTCTTTAATTTATCTACCTCCTGGTAAATGGCATCTTTGCCCATCAGTTCATTAAAAGGAAGTTCTTCAGCTGCTGCATTTTTTGCAGCTATTTCTGCGTCTATTTCTGAAAGATGTTCTTTGATACGCTGACGAAACTCCTGGGTTTTGTTCCGGAGTTGATCATTACTGAGGGATTGGTAAGAAGTAAAAAAATGGTTGATCTTGCC
>JBKJLR010000060.1:0-4388 GCA_046596865.1 Chitinophagaceae bacterium | reverse complement strand
TTTATATGGCTGATGATTTACCAGACTTACCCACCATGTCAATTGTTGGCTTACCGTGCTGCCCGGCTGATGCGGTAGCTGAAATAAAAGAAGTAGTTCAGTATATTTCCCTACTGAATGGTGGTGACGCCTGTGTAAGAGATGTGATCGAGAAAGTGTTAAAAACAAATGACCACTGGAATTACAAGGAAGATGTTGCTTCCAGGTAAGCAAGTCCTTAGGGATTTTACTGAATTTCCTTACTTCTGACTTTTTACTTCGTACTTGTATTGTACCTTTCCTCAAATTTTATTCATGAGATTGATTGCAGCCTTTCTTAAGCTTGTGCGACTGCCCAATCTGTTCTTTATGGCCCTCACCCAGGTGCTTTTCCAGTTCTGCATCTACTACACTCTTTATAAAGATGCCGTTCCGCCCAACGATTTACTTCGTTTTATTTTGTTAGTATTTGCCTCATTATTTATTGCTGCCGCCGGTTATATTATTAACGACTATTTTGATATTAATATAGATGAGGTAAATAAGCCACACAGAATGGTGGTGGATAAAGTAATAAGCCGCCGCTGGGCCATTGCCTGGCATTTTATGCTGAGTGCCGGTGGTGTAGTGCTTACCTTGCTGGCAGTACCCTTCGCACAAAAATGGTATTTAATAGTAGCCAACATACTATGTGTCGCTTTGTTATGGTTATATTCTACCAATTTCAAAAAGAGTTTGCTTACCGGCAACATCGTCATCTCGTTACTGACTGCCTGGACTATCCTTATTATCTTTTTCTCAAAGCATAACCTGGCGGATGCTTTTGAAGCAGGGAATTCCAACCAAACGAAATTTTTCCGGCTGACCATTTTATATGCAGGTTTTGCTTTTATTATTTCTTTAATACGGGAAGCTATAAAAGACATGGAAGATATGCCCGGCGATTCCAAATACGGGTGCCGTACCATGCCGATAGTGTGGGGAGTAAACGCTACCAAAGTATATGCGGCAGTTTGGCTGGTTGTGCTGATTGCAGTGCTAGTTGTGTTGCAGGCATATGTGTTACAGTTTAAATGGTGGCTGGCCATAGCCTACAGTGTGCCTGCGATTATCTTTCCGTTAATCATTCTTTTATTCAAACTGCGAAAGAGTGGAACAACTAAAGATTTTCATAAACTTAGTTCCTTAACAAAACTGGTCATGTTAACTGGCATTCTTTCAATGGCATTTTTCTATTTTTATTTATGAACAAAATCATTCTTGCTTCGCAATCTCCCCGGCGTAAACAATTACTTGAATGGGCCGAAATACCGTTTGATATCGTAGTGAAAGAAACTGATGAACGGTTTCCACCAGGATTAACCCCGGAGGAAGTGGCAGTTTATATTGCACGGAATAAAGCAATAGCCGTACAGGAACAAAGAAATGAAGATGAAGTAATTTTAGCGGCAGACACTATTGTAGTGCTGGGCGATAATATTATTGGCAAGCCGGTGCATCGGGAAGATGCAGTAAGTATTTTGCTGGCATTGTCAGGGGAAAAACACGAAGTGATAACCGGGGTCGTTATCAGGAAAGGCTCCACCGAAATTTCTTTTGCTGATACAACTGAAGTGGAGTTTCATAACATCACGGTAAAGGAAATAGAATTTTATGTTGATAAATACAAACCTTACGATAAAGCCGGTGCTTATGCCATACAGGAATGGATAGGGGTGGTGGGCATCAAATCTATCAATGGTGATTTTTATAATGTGATGGGATTGCCGGTGAGCAGGGTGGTGAGAGAATTAAAAAGGCTAAATGACAAATTAGGAATTAGAAATGAAAAATGAGAAACTAAACCTGGCTCATTATGGAAAATAAAAACACAAAATTTGATCTCGAAGACCGGCTAGTAGACTTTGCCTGCATGTGTCTGGAAGTTTGTGAATTACTACCAAGTTCAAAAGCCGGGCAAAATCTCGAGTATCAACTGTCAAAAAGCGGAACTGCACCAGCCCTTATTTATGGCGAGGCACAGGCAGCAGAATCGAGAGCAGATTTTTTGCATAAAATGAAAATGATTTTAAAAGAAATCAAAGAGTCAAGAGTTAATCTGAAAATAATAAAAAGAAAGCCAGTTATAGTACATCCAAAAGTTGACGTTGCGTTTAATGAAGCGAATGAATTGATGGCAATTTTCCTGAAAAGTATTGAAACTGCTAAAAGCAACGACGAAAGGCTTAAAAAGTAACGTATTACTTTCTCATTCCTTATTTCTCATTTCTTATTTCTAATTTCATATCATGACCGAAAGGCTCTTACAATTTATCTGGCAATTTCAATACTTCAATAAAGGAGAACTTGCTACAACTAAGGGAGAAACTGTTCAGATTCTTTTTGCCGGTCAGTACAATACCAACCAGGGGCCTGATTTTTCGGATGCAAAAATTAAAATAGAAAAAACAATATGGGCAGGATCAGTAGAGTTACATATCAAAACTTCTGACTGGATAAAACATAATCATCAAAAAGATAAGAATTACAATAATGTCATACTCCATGTGGTTTGGGAAGATGATGGAATAAAAAATAATATCCCTGTTATCCAATTAAAGGGCAGGGTTTCCATAATCTTACTACAGCGATATGAAGAATTAATGAATTCTTCTTCCTTTATTCCTTCTGAAAAAAGCATTCATTTAGTTCCGGATATTGTCTGGAAAAGCTGGAAGGATAGACTACTGGTAGAAAGATTATTGAGAAAGGCGAATGTTGTAGAAACCAGCTTGCAGTTGAACAATTACCACTGGGAAGAAACATTCTGGTGGTTATTGGCAAGAAATTTTGGAATGAAAGTAAATGCAGATTGTTTTGAAGCCATTGCGCAATCCATTTCTGTCAAAATTCTTGCAAAACATAAAAGCCAGATTCATCAGTTAGAAGCATTGATGTTGGGTCAGGCCGGCTTGCTGGAAGAGAAATTTTCCGAAGAATATCCAATACTTTTACAGAAAGAATACCGGTTCCTGCAAAATAAATACAAACTCAAACCTGTTCCCTTGCCATTTCATTTTCTTAGAATGAGACCGGGTAATTTTCCAACAATAAGACTGGCGCAGTTAGCGATGCTGATTTCTGAATCAGCTCATTTATTCTCAAAAATAAAAGAAGCAGATTCAATAAAAGAAGTCAGCAAATGGTTTGATGTCACGGCAAACGATTACTGGCATTATCATTATCGCTTTGATGAAACCTCATCTTTCAAAAAGAAAAAGCTGGGTGCTTCGATGATTGATAATATAATCATCAACACCGTAGCCCCTGTCTTATTTGCCTATGGCAATTACCACGATGAAGATAAATACAAAGACAAAGCGTTGAAATGGCTGGAACAAACGGCGGCTGAAAGTAATAGCATTACAAAAGGATTTCAAAAACTTGGTGTAGAGAATAGAACCGCTTTTGACAGCCAGGGATTAATTGAGTTGAAGAATGAATATTGTAATAAGAAGAGGTGTTTGGAATGTGCGGTGGGGAATTCTATATTGAAAGATCAATATAAGGATTAATATATTTTAAATGGGGTTTCTAATAAAATTCTGTCGTTCTCAATAATTTGAAATGTCCAAATACCTATTTTAATTTCCCATTCATATTCAAAGGAGAAATAATCAAAGTTTGTTTCATTTAAATAATTTATTTTTATTTCATTAGTTTCTGCGAATTGTAAATTCGTTTCAGGATTTACCAGTTGAGGATGAGTTATATTGCAGCAAAACTTTACTTCATCCTTCTTCAAATTGTCAATGCCTTGTATGAAATATTCAATCCCGAATTTCAGACCTAGAAAGCATTTTAACTTATCTGTCCTTTCAACAAATTGAACCCCTGCTGGGTAAAGATAATAGCCTGTACTACTATTTTTATTTGGTGCTTTTTTCTCTTTGAGAGTTTTCAAACTGCCAAAATTTAATAATTTTACTTCTTTAATTTTCATATTTTAAAACTTATCAACGGGCATACCCAAACTCAATTATTTTTTTGCGATATTCAATTTAAATAATATCTCCTTTCACCCCCAACTTCCCCAATCCACCTTCACTTCTATCTCCGGATGAATACTAAACTGAACCGGGCAGGTATTACCAGTATTTCTTAAAATCGTTTTTGTTTTCTCATCAATATCTTTCAACGCACCAGGAATATGAAAAGTAAGTTCAATACCGCCAACCCGCCGTGGATCGGCTTTCATAATTTTCAATACATCAACCCTTACATCGTTCAGATCAAACCCCATAGTCCGGGCTTTAATGCCCACCACCGTTATCATACAGGTGGCAAGGCTGGTGGCCAGCAAGTCGGTGGGGGAGAACCGTTCTCCTTTTCCATTATTATCTGTCGGGGCATCGGTTTCAAAAGAATTA
>JBKJLR010000017.1:0-3648 GCA_046596865.1 Chitinophagaceae bacterium | reverse complement strand
CAGTGCCCGAAGCTACACCACCACACTGGGCACTGGTTGGGTTGGTAAAAATAGAATTGTAAGGAATATTATGGTCAGCCTGCCTTGTAGCATTGTTAGCATAATCATGATTACCCGGGGCCGGAAACAACTGATGATTTTTTAAAATACTGGAACTGTAAACATCAAAATATTTTGTCTGGTATTCGGTATCCAGTCCATTCTCATATGCATTATCACCCAATAATAACAAAGCTTCTGCCGGATTAGCGCCAACATAACTCAGGTAAGAGTTTAAGGAGGCGGTCTGGAAGCCGTTATCATTTCTGCCGCAATCACCGAATGCTGCGAAACGGAGTTTTCGGGTAGTTGTTGCTGGGGGGGCAGATGTAAAATTATTATCTGTACCTGCCTGCAATACCTGTGTGCTGCTGCCAAAGCGATAATAATATTTTGTGTCGGCAGTTAATCCAGTAATCCGCACCTCATGTTCAGTAGTTGAAGCAGCATCATTTACTACAATAGGATAAGTGCCGAACGTTGTTCCTGCTTCCACCTTACTGTTAGTTGCTGCATCTGTTCTCCATCTTAATGTTACTTCAGTTTGATTCCCCATATTAAGATAGGGGCCACGGGTTAATAATACTGCGCCGGGGACATTACCGATTAATTGTAAATCAAAACTGATATCGCTGCTGGTAGCTGTGTTTTGATGTATTTCCACTGCAATAACATTATTGCCACTTACAAATGCAGAGGGAGCAAAATTAAAATTCTGTGGCGTTGCGCCGTCGTCACTGGCTAGAGTAGCTAAAGTTGTATAGGTTGCTCCTGCAGCTAAATTGTTACGATAAACTTCGGTGCCATTTACATAAATCGCCACACCGTCGTCTCTTTTCACACTGCCTGCAATGGTTGAAAAAGCTGTAGGATTGGAAACAGAAATTGTTTTTCGGAAATAAGTGGTGATATATTTTGCGCTGGCATTAGGGCCATAGCTTACCACAGTGGCTTCATCACCATCACCATATCCCAACTGTGCCGGACCCTGAGCCCATGCAACATCATTAAACGAAGTGCTTGCCCAGGAAGTGCCTTGGTTGGTGCCGTTGTCAAGATATTTCCACGAAGCACCGTATGCGACCAATGCTTGCGGCCCTGAGGGAGCCGCTTCTGTACTGAAATTCCACGCAGTTGCATCAGTAATACCGGCATAATCATTATTAGCAAGGTCCATGAAAGCACCAGCAGCAATTTCAATATTAACGGCAGCGCCGTATCCAAAATCAGAAGAATTAATTGTTACAACATTTCCTGCAACTGTTACGGCCGCAGAAGTAACATCAATAGTTTGAGTAGTAAGACCAGCTTCTTTGATTATGATATTTCCTGTTGCTTTCTGAACTGATTCATTAAATGTCAGAACAAGGTTGCTGGTGATCAGCACATTTGTTCCATTATCAGGCGGTGAATAGCCGGTTACAACAGGAGGTGTCAGGTCAGCATTAATTATGGTAAAATTCCAGGTAGTCGCATCAGCAATACCGGCATAATTGTTATTTGCAAGATCTTTAAACGAACCGGCAGCAATTTCGATGTTTATATTAGCACTGTTGGTAAAGTTGGAAGGGTCAATAGTTACAGTGTTACTAGTAACAGTTACAGCGGTAGATAACACATCAATAGTTTGAGTAACAACTCCGCCTTCTTTTAGTAAAATGTTTCCCGTTCCTTTCTGAATATTTTCATTGAAGGTGAGAACAAGATTTGCATTGACAGGAACATTTATTGCATTATCAGCAGGCGAAAATAACATTACTGTTGGTGGAGTAATATCGGGGTTAACAATTGTAAAATTCCAGGTGGTGGCATTGGTGATACCAGCATAATTGTTATTGGCAATATCTTTAAAAGCACCGGCAGCAATTTCAATATTAACTGCTGCTCCATTGGTAAAATCTGCCGGGTTGATTGTTGCAACATTTCCTGCTATTGTGACCGTTGCCGATGTTACATCAATTGTCTGGGTGATAACACCCCCTTCTTTGACTAATATATTGCCGGTACCTTTTTGAATGGGTTCATTAAAGGTTAGTACAAGGTTTGAATTAATGGCGGCATTGGTTGAATTATCAGATGGGGAATATGTACTCACTACGGGGGGAGTAATATCACCGGCACCGGTCAGTTGTAAATCAAAAGAGATATCGGTGCTGGTTCGGCTGCGCTGATGAATTTCCACAGCGATTACATTTGCTCCTTCCACAAAAACACCTGCAGCTAACGATACATTTTGCGGGGTGTTTCCATCATCTGATACCTCAGTGGATGCCTTTGTTGTATTAGATATCGTACCGGTTGGCATATTAGTCCTGTATCTCTCTGTACCATTCACATATACTACTGCACCATCATCTCTTTTTATACTTAATGTAAACCCGGTATAGGAAGAAGCACTGGTAACTGTAATAGTTTTCCTAAAATACGTGGTGATATATTTCTGATTTACATTTGAACCATAACTGACAACAGTCGCCTCATCACCATCACCATAACCTAATTGTGCTGGTCCCAGCGCCCAGGCTGCATCATTGAATGTTGTTCCACTCCAGGCAGTACCCTGGTTACTTCCATTGTCAAGGTATTTCCATGTAGCGCCGAAATTCACCAAAATGGTTTGAGCATTAATGCATGATGCAAGGAACAGTGTTGCTGCCAGCAGGGGAATAATTTTTTTCATATAGATCCTTTTATTTGGAATACATGGTTGGTTATATTTAAAGGTACAATTTTAGAAAAAGTTCAACCAAAATCCTTCCGGGTGGGGCTACTCATGTTCCCGTCCTTTAATAGCAGCATTTTTCCAGGAATTGTTCAGACTTTCAAATTCCTTAAGGTCTTCCACAGAAAATTCTTTATTACTGAGAGTTTTCAAATCCGGCTGACCGGCATTAATCCAGGCAGTGTACCAAAAGGAAGCTACAGCATAGATAGACTGGCGCATTCTTTTTTCAATCATACCTTTCAACTTTGCGTCATAGGCTTTGCAAAAAGCAGAAGAATACTGACGGATAGTGATGCCATTGCGATCTTCAAAGGAGAATTTCTGATCACCGGGGAATTGTTGTGTTAATTCTTTTTCATATTTCAAAACCGTGTCTGATGCAGCCGCACTTTCCAGCACCCTTTGCCAGATAAAGTCTGCGGGGCTTTTGATATAGTCAGCGTTACCGATAAAAAAATCCCATTCTTTTTCGGCCAGCAATTCCGGGATCCGGCTTTCCCAAAAACCATGAATTCCTTTCTGATCTGTGTATTGTCCGTTGTGATTTGTGTTGGCATGCAGGGGAACATGGGCGTCGGACATGTAGTGACCAATATCTGCTGAATATTTTAAAATTTTAGCCTGGTTTTTTTCTTTAAAAGCATCGGTCAGCCGGTAAAGCATGGTTTGTAACCACCACGGAACAATTCCATAAGCATTCAATGTGTCTTCAGAATATTTTGCCACCGCATCATTCCATTTCCTTGGTAACGAATCAAATGGGTAAATGCCATAATGGTCTATATCAATATAATGCCTCGGACCTTCTTCTGGCACAGCATATCTTCTTTTATCAGGGTCTACAGCATGTTCAGAAAGAAAGTCAATTTGTGTTTTATACAACA
>JBKJLR010000405.1:0-4866 GCA_046596865.1 Chitinophagaceae bacterium | reverse complement strand
GTTGGCAGTTTGCAGTTGGCAATTTGTCAACCTATATTTTAAAAATACTTTTCAAATTGTATATTGCAACTGGTCGCTAAAAACTGAAAATTGCCAACTGCAAACGGTCCCGACTTAATAGTGACATTTCTGACATTCTAACCCACCGATATCTTTTACCGTTACACTATCCATTTTGTGGTTCTTTATATCATTATGAAACCTCTCGTAAATGCTGTAAAATTTATTACCCGTACTATCGGTATAATTAAAATCAATTTTAGTTTCCCGGTGACAATTAATACACCAGCCCATGCTTAATTCAGCTACCTGCTTTACTTCATCCATGGCCGTTATTTCACCATGGCAACTCTGGCACTGTACTTTACCAGCTCTTATATGTTGTGAGTGATTAAAATAAACATGGTCGGGCAGGTTGTGAATTTTCACCCATTCAATTGGTTTGGCTTTAGTGGCATGCCAATTAGTTGGATTTTTAGGATCAAACCCTGCATATTTATACAGTTTTTCAATCTCCGCAGTGCCATTTATTTCATCCCCTTCCTCATCATACAACTTTGGACCTTTTACGTATTCCTGTATGGACTTGTGACAGTTCATACAAATGTTTACGGCAGGTATAGCCGCATGTTTACTATCCCATGCAGAACCGTGGCAGTACAGGCAACTGATCTGGTTTATGCCGGCATGTACCTTATGAGAATAATAAATGGGTTGAACCGGCTGATAATCTTTCTGGCGGCCAAACCCAACAGCCCCTTTCGATACATAATAGCCACCCACTGCAAAGAACAACAGGGCCATCATGGCGATGTAAACTTTGTTTTTGTAGAAAGGAACAGGCTCTGGGCGACGAATGCCTTCTGCATCATCACTCATTTTTTTCAGGTTGCTGTTCACCTGCATCAATATCAGGGCAATGATGCCGAGGATAAGTGATATAACACCGAAGATGACAGCATTTGAGTTGTCTTTTTTAGGTTCTCCAGTTCCTACCGGGCCTGTTGGAACTTTTACCACCGCCGCATCATTGATATATGCAACGATATCATCAACATCCTTTAATGTAACATCTGGAAATCCGGTCATCATGGTTTTATACTGTGCCAATAAACCCGGTGTATATGCATCTTTGGCCATATAGGCAGCTGGATTATTTATCCATTTCAATAATTCAGTATGGTCAGCCCATTTATGTCTTTCTTCTAAACCGGCTAAAGCAGGTCCTGTTCCCGGTTTTAAAACCTGGTGGCAACTGGCACATTTACTTAAAAACAAAGCCCTGCCTTTTGCTATATCCTGAGCCGAAATAGTATTTACTATTGAAAAAAAAGAAAGAGAAAATACAAACAGCGTTAGTTTTCTTGCCATTGGTTTACAAGGAATCATAGACACAATTGATGCTGAAAAATGTGGATAAAATCCGTTCGATTGGCGCAAAAATAAGTCAGGAACTTAACAAAATGACAACCAGTTTAACTTTTTTTTGATCCGCCACCAGCCTGCATTGCAGCCGATTTGAAAAGCTTTTTTGTAAGGCCATAATTTTGTTTGTCATAATTAAGTCAACTTGGGGGTAATGTTCAACAGATAATAAATTGGGGATAAGAGTTGACCTTTTTTTCAGCATTTTTGCGCTTCACCTATTCAAGACCCGGGTTTAAAACCGTGTAGCCAATAGCCCATGTTCGAAAAATTACAACAAAAATGGAAAGTAAACACTCTGCAATTGGTATTAATCATTTGCACTTTTGCCATTGGTGGCAGTGCTACCGGATTTGTAGGTAAAAAGATCATGAATGCCCTGGCTGTTCAACAGGATTGGTTGTGGGCAGTGATTTATATATTGCTCATTACTATTATCTGGCCTTTGGCAGTTATACTTGTCAGCATTCCTTTTGGACAGTTTTCATTTTTTATCAGGTATATCAAAAAGATTGGGGTTAAGATGGGGTTGATAAAGAGTCAGGAGTCGGAACCCGATAGCTATCGGGTCGGGGGCCGGGAGTCCGGGAAGTCTCAAAGGTTGTAGCTATTATATTTTATAGGATTAGGTAGAATGTTCTCAAAAATGATAGGACACCTGGCATCGAAAAAATGGCGTTAAGAAAATTACATAGTAAACCGTTAAGAAGCCGGCGTTGTTTGAGCCAGCAGTATCTTGCATATGTAGAAATATAGCGGCGAGTTCGCCGGGTTTAGGTTTACGAAGTAATTTTTAGTCATTTTTTCGTAGCCTTGACTTTTTTTGTTACTTTTTTGCGTCAAGGCAAAAAAGTAAAAGCTGCTACTGTATTGAGTTTGAGAATAAGTTATCTAATCCTAATATTTTATTCATAAGTCATTTTCTAATTTCCATTCTTCATAAGTAATTACCCCAAGTTCGGGCCTGGCTTTTCCATCCAACACGGCAATAAACTCCAGCACATTGCCATCGGGATCATTAAAATAAATAGCGAGGGCAGGCATCCAGGCAAATACCATTGGCCTTTTAGTTCCATCTTTTAAAAAATTATACGGGTCCAGGTTTCTTACTTTTAACCAGTCAACGGATTTATGCAAGATATCTTCTGCATCACAGCGAAATGCAAAATGCCTTGTCGCTAATTCTTCTTTTGTTTTTTCCCAAAGGCCCAGCATGTATTCTTTGGGTTTACCAATCCAGAAAAAAGCAATTCTTCTTTTTTCTTCGGTATAGCAATGTTCCAGTTCCAATACTTTTTTATAAAAGTCAATGGACCGTTCAAGGTTTTCTACATTGATATGTGTTTCGTATAAGCCTTTTATCATTGGCGTTTCGTTTATGATTTCAAGTTACTTCAATTATTGAAACCTCACCCCAACACTCCCACTTTGTGGAGAGGGATTAAGGACCCGATAGCTCATAGTCTCTTTAGTAGTCAATTCGCAGTTGCATTGGTTAGTATATTTGCCGGGTGAAAAAAATTGCTGTTTTTGCTTCTGGTACCGGCACCAATGCGGCTAAGATAATTGAGCATTTTACCTCACCCCCTGCCTCTCCCCACTTCGTAGAGAGGGGAGATTCAAAGACCCCCAAAGTTTGTGTGGCGTTAATTGTTTGCAATAATCCTGAAGCCGGTGTCCTGAAAATTGCAGCCAAAGAAAATATTCCTTTCCTGCTTATTGAAAAAGAAAAATTCTTTCATGGTGATTCATATATAAAGGAGTTGAAAGAAAAAGAAATTGATTTTATTGTACTGGGGGGCTTTCTCTGGAAAATACCTGATGCCTTCATTACAGCATTTCCCGGGAAGATCATTAATATTCATCCTGCACTATTACCAAAATATGGGGGTAAGGGTATGTATGGCCGGTATGTACACCAGGCCGTAATTGATAATAAAGACAAAGAAAGCGGCATCAGTATTCATTATGTGGATGAAGTGTATGATAACGGGAAAATTATTTTCCAGGTTACATGTCCCGTTCATCCAACAGATACTGCAAATTCGCTGGCCCAGCGTATTGCTGAACTGGAACATACCCATTATCCACCTGTGATTGAATCCATCATTTCTGGCATTCCCCCACTTTAAAGAACCTTTTGCATTTAGTTTCGTTACTTGCCCCTAATTAAAGAATTTTGTACCGGCGTTTTTTCTACATAACATCTGTTATTATTACTTTCTTGTTAGCGGCTGATTCAGCCACAGCACAAACCTATACAGTAAGGGGAGTGGTGTACGACAGTTCCCGCAACTACCCACTCGAAGCCGTTAGTGTTCTTTCAACCTCCGGAAGAGGGACCGTGACCAATGCTGATGGGTTTTACCAGATTGATGTGATGGAAAAAGATTCTATCTGGTTCAGTTACCTGAATAAACCAACTATTAAATTTCCGGTACTGAAAATTGTCAATCCCCTGGGGTTTGATATCTCTTTACTGGTGAATGTACCTACACTGAAAGAAGTAAGAATAAGACCAAAAAATTATAAACAAGACTCCATCCAAAACCGGGTTGATTATGCAAAAATCTTCAATTATCAAAAGCCAAAAATAAAACCAACCTTGAATGGTTTGGGTGTTGGCTTCGACCTGGATGAAATAATCAATATGTTCCGTTTCAAACGAAACCGGAGCCTGGCCTCCTTTCAACGAAGGTTACTGCTGGACGAAGAAGATAAATTTATTGACCACCGTTTCAATAAAGCATTGGTGCGACGGGTTACCTTACTTAATAGCCCGGCACTAGACAGCTTTATGTTGCTCTACCGGCCTTCCTATACATTTACAAAACTGGCCGGTGATTATGAATTTCTTTATTACATTAAAACGGCTTTGTTCCGGTTTAAAAAAGGCTTGCACTCCTCTCTTGCAATAAAAGAAGAGGAAGAAGAGTAAGCTACCCGTTTTTCTGTTGAGTAAATGCAAAAAGAACGGTAATTTACTATTCCATTTTCTGCTTATGAGTAATAACCTTCACAATGAACTGCGGAAAGAATTCCAGTTAGAACGGATTATTCTGTTCAGTGATGCCGTATTTGCTATTGCCATTACACTGCTTGTCATTGAAATTAAAATTCCTGAAATTCATGATGAGGAGCTGACAGAAAAAAAATTATTATTAGCCCTGGCTCATCTCATTCCCAAGTTCATCGGATTTTTAATCAGTTTTCTCATCATCGGGCAGTACTGGACAGTTCATCACCGTATGTTTGGTTATGTTATTAGCTTTAATGCCCGGGTATTGTGGCTCAATCTTCTTTTTTTGCTGGCCATAGCCCTGATGCCTTTCAGTACAGGCTTCTACAGTGAATATGCGGGGAAGCCGGTTATCAGCCCGGTTATTTTTTATACCTGCAATATCGCTGCCCTGGGTATACTTAATTTCTTTATGTGGCGGT
>JBKJLR010000215.1:0-3497 GCA_046596865.1 Chitinophagaceae bacterium | reverse complement strand
AAATAATTTTAGACACACTTAAAATCTGTTATAAAGCCAAACTTTAAAACCTCAAACTTCAAACTTTAAACCCTTTTCCCTACCTTTGCCCACCTAAAAAATCAGGATTATGAACGCTATAGCATATGTACATGAGCAGTTGACAGGCAAGAAAGAATTTCCAAAATTCAAAGCCGGTGACAACATTACTGTGAACTACAAAATCATTGAAGGTAATAAGGAGAGAATCCAGTCTTTTAAAGGCGATGTAATCAAAAAACAAGGTAATGGTGCTACAGCCAGTTTTACGGTTCGTAAAATTTCTGATGGTATAGGTGTAGAAAGAGTTTTTCCTTTCTTTTCTCCAAATGTTGACTCTATCGTCCTTAATAAGGCTGGTAACGTTCGCCGGGCCAAATTATTTTACCAGCGCAGCCGTAGCGGTAAGAGTGCAAGAATCCGTGAAAAACGTATGGCAGTTGCTACAGCGAAGTAATTTTTTAATATATTATGGGAAAGCCCGGTACTTAGCGAAAGCCAGTGCAGGGCTTTTTTGTTAATAATTGTAAATGACAACTAATTATTCCTTTTATTTTTAAGTACTTAGTATCTTTGCTTTCTAATTTTCATGATTATGATACAACCTACATTTTTGGGGATGCTGGGCACTAATGAAATCATTATTATTCTGGTGATAGTGTTGCTGTTATTTGGGGGTCGAAAAATACCCGAATTGATGCGTGGATTAGGAAAAGGTGTTCGTGAGTTTAACGATGCCAAAACCAATGTAAAAAAAGAAATTGAAGAAAGCGCCAATGAGGTTAAGAATGCGGCGAATACTAACAATTAAATTTTATTTGGTTTTCTTCTATCTATTTAAAATTCAAAAAAGCCCTTGCTTTTGTTTGAGTTCACTTCCATTGAGCAATATCATGCCCAATTACAGGAAGGAAATGTAACCTGTTTGCAGGCAGTGCAACATTACCTTCAGCGTATTCATACCAGCCAACACCTGAATGCTTTTATACAAGTATATGCCAATGAAGCATTGGAAAAAGCAGAACAGCTGGATGGAAAAATAAAAAAAAGTAGCTCAGTCGGTAAACTACATGGTGTCGTGATTGGATTAAAAGATGTGATTTGCTATAAAGACCACAAGATTTCTGCTTCTTCTAATATTTTAAAAGACTTTACTTCCCTTTATTCCGCCACGGTTGTAGAAAGACTTCTGGCAGAAGATGCCATCATCATTGGTAATCTTAATTGTGATGAGTTTGCCATGGGTTCTACGAATGAAAACTCAGCGTATGGAAAAGTACTGAATGCATTAGACGAAACGAAGGTTCCCGGGGGATCGTCCGGTGGTTCGGCAGTAGCAGTGCAGGCACGCCTATGTATGGTTTCATTGGGAAGTGACACAGGCGGTTCTGTTCGCCAACCGGCTGATTTTTGCGGAATTATCGGACTAAAACCCACATATGGCAGAATTTCCCGGTATGGTTTAATTGCCTATGCCTCCTCTTTTGACCAGATTGGCATTTTTGGAAATACTATTCCTGATGTTGCAAAGATCCTGGAAGTAATGAGTGGTGGTGATGAATACGACAGCACCGTTTCCCAAAAAGAAGTTCCCGCCTATTCATTACAACTTTCAACAGATAAAAAATTCCGCTTTGCTTATTTTGAAGAGGCTTTTAATCATCCAGGCATTGATCCTGAAATTTCTGTTGCCATAAAAAAACGCATGGAGCAGTTGCAAAACGAAGGGCATCAATTAAAGCCTGTTCAGTTTGAATTCCTGGATTACATTGTTCCCGCCTATTATGTACTTACCACTGCCGAAGCGTCTTCTAACTTGTCGAGGTATGATGGTGTGAAATATGGCTATCGTACACCGGTACCCGGGGTTGAATTAACAGAGTTTTATAAGCAGACCCGGTCAGTTGGTTTTGGTAAAGAAGTGAAGCGACGAATCATGCTTGGCACCTTTGTTTTGAGTGCGGGATACTATGATGCCTACTTTACCCGAGCACAAAAAGTCAGAAAATTATTAAGTGACAGAATACAATTGATTTTCAAGGACTTTGACTTTATTTTACTACCTACCTCCCCGGTAACAGCCTTCAAAGCCGGAGAAAAAATTGACGATCCCATCGCCATGTATCTCGCTGATATTTACACCGTAATGGCCAATTTAGTAGGTATTCCCGCCATTTCTATCCCTCTTTTTAAACACAGCAATGGGATGCCCTTTGGGCTCCAGGTGATGGCAAACCGCTTTGATGAAGTATCTTTGCTGCAAGTTTCAAACTTACTTTATAAGTAAGAAATTGTATATAATATTAAGAATCATTGATTTTGAGAAAACTGAAGAAAATATCATTATTGGGGGTACTGTTCTTTTCCTTCATTCAGGTAGCAAAAGCTACGGGAACCCAGCAAACTTTGAATGCGGGGTCAGTGATTCCAGGTATCAACATTATAAAAGACTCACTAGGCCTTCCAATAAAAGATCCCAAACAAGGATTTACCAATTTGTTTACTACGGCGGTTACGGGTGATGGTTTTAATGGTGCCAAATTGAATCCTATGGCAATCGGGTTTGTACAAGATTACATAAGCCGGAATAGGAAAGGTTTTACTGCAATGAAAGAATGGGCTAAGCCATACTTAGATATGATGGATGAGATACTTACCCAACACGGCCTGCCAAAAGAATTGAAATACCTCGCCGTAATTGAATCCGGATTGAAGTACAATGCCATTTCCTGGACTGGTGCCGTAGGCCCATGGGCTTTTATGCCAGCAGCAGCCAAAGAGTATGGCTTGAAAATGACAAAGTATAACGACGAAAGGTTAGATTATTATAAAAGTACCCATGCTGCCGCAAGATTACTTACAGATTTATATCAGAAATATGGTGATTGGTTGCTGGTATTGGCTGCCTATAATGGCGGGCCAGGCAATGTAAACAAAGCCATAAAAAAAAGCGGAGGCACTAAAGATTTCTGGGCCTTGCAATACAACCTTCCTGCCGAATCGATGAATCATGTAAAAAAATTCATAGGCACCCATTATATATTTGAAGGAGAAGGTGGTATCACTACGGTTACAAAAAAGGAAATGAAAGATCTGCTGATCAATGGTGGCGACAATTTGAAAGTGGATGAAATGAGCAATTCAATCACTTATACTATAACGGGACGTTTTAATTCTTCTGTCATCATTAAGTATGTTGAAATGGACCTGGCAACCTTTCACCGTTATAACCCTGGTTTTGATAATAAAATTGCCATTGACGGTAAATATGAATTAAGGCTGCCTGTTCAGAAGATGAATATTTTTGTGGCAAAAAGGTATGAAATTTTGGATGAGAGTCTCCAACTTTTGCTGAAATCCGCTCATTCCGGTACCAACTAATCTTCATTATTTTCTTCCAATACTTTCTTCATTGCTGCTGCCTTCATCAAACATTCCTCCCATTCTTTTTCCGGATCACTGTGATAGGTAATACCAGA
>JBKJLR010000225.1:0-10710 GCA_046596865.1 Chitinophagaceae bacterium | reverse complement strand
AAGAAACAATACGTCACCTTCTTCGGCTGAACTGGCAGGGTTTCCACATCATGCCCTGGATACATATTTACATAAATTAGTAAGGGCTGGTCACCGGGTGGCTATCTGCGACCAATTAGAAGATCCCAAACAAGCCAAGGGTATTGTAAAAAGAGGTGTGACTGATATGGTGACACCCGGAACAACGGTCAACGATAAACTGCTCGAACATCACAGCAATAATTTTTTAGCGGCCATCCATTTTGCAGGTCCTTCGTCAACGGCTCAGAATGAACAATACGGTTTGTCATTTTTGGATATTTCAACCGGCGAATTTTTTATTGCAGAAGGTGACAGGGAATATGCAGACAAGCTGTTGCAAAGCTTCAAACCAGCGGAAGTGGTTTTTCAACGTCATCAACAAAAGAAATTCAAAGAATATTTTGATAGCAAAATTTACACCTACACGTTAGATGAATGGATTTTTGATATTGCCTATGCGGAACAAACCTTACTGAAACATTTTCAAACACATTCGCTAAAAGGATTTGGTGTAGAAGAATTAAGAAACGGTTTAATAGCAGCCGGCGCTATTATCCATTATTTAAGAGATACAGAACATCCCAATTTGCAGCATATTACTTCGTTGCAGCGGATAGACCGGGATGATTTTCTCTGGATGGACCGGTTTACCATAAGGAACCTGGAACTGGTATCTGGTAATTCCGAAGGCAACCATACCCTGCTAAGCGTTTTAGATAACACCGTGTCGCCGATGGGAGCAAGATTACTAAAACGGTGGATCGTTTTTCCCTTAAAAGATATTCATAAGATCAATGAGAGGTTAGCTACTGTAGAGTATCTGATAAAAGAAACGGATTTACGCAACAGGATCTCCCAACACATCAAACAATGCGGTGATATAGAAAGGCTGGTTTCTAAAATACCCATGAAGAAAATTAATCCCAGAGAAGTGCTGCACTTAGCAAGGGGATTGAAACAGGTGGAATCCATTAAACAACTTTGCTTATCGTCATACAATGAATACCTGAAACGGTTGGGCGATGCACTGAACCCCTGTCCTTACATCGCTGACAAGATTTTCAAAGAGATTGTAGATAATCCCCCTGCATTGGCTGTTAAGGGGGGAATGATCAACAGGGGTGTAAGCGATGAATTGGATGAATTGAGAAAAATTTCTCATAGTGGTAAAGAATATTTAACCCGGCTACAGCAAAAAGAAGCGGAACGCACAGGCATCAGTTCATTGAAGATTGGGTTTAATAATGTTTTCGGATATTATTTAGAAGTAACCCATTTACACAAAAGCAAAGTGCCGCCCGATTGGATGCGTAAGCAAACCCTGACGAATGCTGAACGCTATATTACCCCGGAATTAAAAGAGTATGAAGAGAAAATAACCGGGGCTGAAGAAAAAATATTAAAAATAGAAGGAGAGTTATTTGAAGCTTTGCTGAATGAATTGTCGGATTATTTAGCTCCGGTTCAGATAAATGGCAACCTGTTAGCCGTTCAGGATTGCCTCTGCTGTTTTGCGCACAATGCCATTCAATACCAATATAAAAAACCAGGTTTACACACCGGTGATGAACTCATAATTAAAGAAGGTCGTCACCCGGTGATAGAAAGAAACCTGCCGGTAGGCGAATCTTACATCAGCAATGATTTGGAATTAAACAAAGCCAGCCAGCAGTTGATCATTCTTACCGGGCCAAACATGAGTGGTAAAAGTGCTTTACTGAGACAGACTGCCCTCATTACCTTAATGGCACATACCGGCTCTTTTGTACCGGCAGCAGAAGCAAGAATTTCATTGACCGATAAGATTTTTACAAGAGTTGGCGCATCAGATAATTTATCCGGTGGCGAATCCACCTTTATGGTAGAGATGAATGAAACCGCTTCTATTATTAATAACATCACCAGTAAAAGTTTAATATTATTAGATGAAATAGGAAGAGGCACTTCCACCTATGACGGCATCTCTATAGCCTGGAGCATTGCTGAGCACTTACATAATTCTCCTCACCAACCCAAAACATTATTCGCCACTCACTATCATGAATTAAATGAACTTGAAGAAAAATTTATCCGGGCAAAAAATTTCCATGTAACCAATAAGGAAGTCGGAAATAAAATCATTTTCCTCAGGAAATTAGCCAGGGGTGGCAGCACACACAGTTTTGGTATTCATGTAGCAAAAATGGCTGGCATGCCTCCTTCATTAATTGACAGGGCCAATGAAATTCTGAAACATTTAGAAAGCATTCATGAAAATGGCAAGGCGGAGACCATGGATGAAAAAATTAAGGCTATTGCCGCCCCTAAATTACAGCTTTCCATATTTGATGCCCACACCGAAACCTTTCATGAAATCAGAAAATTGCTGGAAGGAATGGACATCAATCGCCTGACACCGGTGGAGGCTTTGTTGAAACTACAGGAAATCAAGAATAATTTGAAATAACAGCTTATAAAGACCCCTTCAGCTTTTTTTTGAAAAATATTGCCATAAGGAAAAACTTCCTATTTTTACCCCAAATTCCGCAATCATGAAATTGATCAAAATAACTACTCTATCATCACTGCTTTTTGTTTTCGTATTTGGCACCGTTTCCTGCGAAAAGGCTGCTGAGGAGAAAAAAACCACCGATTACGAGAAAAAAGGTATCCTGCTTACCGGTGCCCAGGAAACTCCGGCTGTTCCTACTACAGCTCTTGGCACTATGGATGTTTTTTATACTAAAGAAACCCGAATGCTTACCTATACTGTCACCTGGTCCGGTCTTAGTGACTCCTTATCGCTGATGCATATTCATGGCCTGGCACCCACTGGTTTTGCTGCACCGGTTGTACAGAATATCGTTGCCGGTTCCAATTCAATTTTTCCTCAAAAAACGAGTGGCAAATTTACATTTTTAAGATCAGGAACTATATCCGGTACATTATTGGCTGATGGGGTGCTGGTGAAAGAGCAGGATATAATTAATGGCCTTTTTTATATGAATATTCATACATCAGTATACCCTGGCGGAGAGATCAGGGGGCAAATCACTTTCCAATAAGAATATTATTATTTTCTCTATTGCAAACCGTTCCATTTCATTGGAGCGGTTTTTTATTTTACGTCAAACCACAATGGTTTGCTGTCATTCCAGTCACCGTTGTAGTTTATAAACAGTTCTTCCCCGGCATTGATATCCTGAACGGATATAATGTTTATCAGTTTTTCTTCAAAATCCATTTCATACTCACAATTGCTTTTGTAAGAATGGTTATAAACAGGCACATAACCCAGCGCCATACAACACAACTGATCGTTTTCCCATTCAAATATATAATTATGTAAAAGGGTTTGATCCAGCAATTTTCTTTCTTCCAGGTTCATTATTATTACGGGTGATGTTTCAACGATAGTACCCGCTGCAATATTTTCAGCAGTAAAAACACCCCGTCCCATCGATGAGGCAGGAGCAATGAATAAGAAAGGTAGAATCATAACAAATAGCATTAGCCAGGTGCGAAGTACAGGGTTTTCAGAAAAAATAAAAAATCTTTACTATTTGTATAAGAATCACTCATCATGAGTGTGTGCCAATACAATCCTTTCGTTGGCACATTAGTTGATATTACAGGCAGGTTGATTTAGTGAAACGGCTTTTACTGCAGAAAGGAACATTGTCTCAGGTGCAAGGTCATACCTTATTTCTCTGAAAATTTTCCTGGTTTTTGGCTTTTAGCCTTTGCAGGAGCTCAATCGTTTGCATGTTTTGAAATCAATACCTTTGCCGCATTAAAATTAAATACGCAATGTGTGGAATAGTTGGATATACCGGGCCCAGGGAAGCATATCCCATAATTATTAAAGGCCTAAAACGTTTGGAATACCGTGGCTATGACAGCACCGGTATTGCACTTCAAAATGGCAACGGCCTGGAAGTTTACAAAAAGAAAGGCAAGGTGGCCGAGCTGGAAGATTATATAGTTGGTAAAACCCTTCATGGCCATGTGGGTATAGGACATACCCGGTGGGCTACCCATGGCGAACCAAGTGACCGGAATGCACACCCACACCAATCATCCAGTGGTAAGTTGGCAATGATTCATAATGGGATCATTGAAAATTACAATCAACTCAAACAAGAGTTACTCAATAAAGGGTACACTTTCACCAGCGATACAGATACAGAGGTACTCTTGAATTTTATTGAGGAAATCAAAAAAAACAATCAGTGTGACCTGGAAGAGGCGGTAAGAATTGCTTTGAAAAGAGTAACGGGAGCTTATGTTATTTTGTTACTCGATGAAGATAAGCCAGATACCATTATTGCTGCCAGAAAAGGAAGTCCGCTAGTCATTGGGGTCGGCAAAGGTGAACACTTCCTCGGCTCTGATGCCTCGCCTATGCTGGAATATACCAAGGAAGTGGTCTACGTAAACGATTATGAGTTGGCTATCGTGAAGCCAGATGAACTCATACTGAAAAACCTGGGTAATGAAAAAATCACTCCTTACATTCAAAAGCTGGACATAGAACTGGCTGCTATCGAAAAAGGAGGTTATGAGCATTTTATGCTTAAAGAAATTTTTGAGCAACCTCAAACTATTTATGACAGCTTAAGAGGAAGATTGGATGCAGCAGAAGGCACAATCACCATGAGCGGTATTCAGCAATATGCTGAGCAGTTGGTAAATGCCAACAGAATCATCATGGTTGCCTGTGGCACAAGTTGGCATGCAGGACTGGCAGCCGAATATATTTTTGAAGAGCTTTGTCGCATCAACGTTGAAGTAGAATATGCATCGGAATTCCGTTACAGAAATCCTATTATTAATAAAGGTGATGTCATCATTGCTATTTCTCAAAGTGGAGAAACAGCTGATACCCTAGTGGCTATTGAAAAGGCAAAAGAAAAAGGGGCTATCATCCTTGGAGTGGTGAATGTTGTAGGTTCTTCTATTGCCCGGATGAGTCATGGCGGGGCCTACACACATGCCGGACCGGAAATTGGGGTGGCCAGTACCAAAGCATTTACTGCACAACTGGCGGTTCTGACCATGATTGCCCTGAAAATTGGCTACATGAAAGGGACTATTTCGGAAGAACGATACAGGAATTTATTAAATGAACTACAGGAAATACCAGAGAAGGCAGCCTGGACATTAAATCACAGTGACAGTATCAAAGCGTTGGCTGAAAAATATAAAGATGCCAGGGATTTTCTTTATCTAGGTCGTGGTTACAACTTTCCGGTTGCATTGGAAGGTGCATTAAAACTGAAAGAGATTTCTTATATACATGCAGAAGGTTATCCTGCTGCAGAAATGAAACATGGCCCGATTGCATTAGTAGATGAAGATTTACCCGTTGTATTTATTGCCACCAGGGATACTTATCATGAAAAGGTGTTAAGTAACATGCAGGAGATAAAGGCAAGGAAAGGAAGAGTTATTTCTGTAATAACGGAAGGGGATGAAGTGTCCGCAGAACTTTCTCAGGATGTAATGGTAGTACCGGAAGCTGATGAGATCCTGGCACCAATGCTGAGTGTGATTCCATTGCAATTACTGGCCTACTATATCGGTGTGGCCAAAGGATGTGATGTAGATAAGCCAAGGAACCTGGCAAAAAGTGTGACAGTAGAATAGTTCAGGACGGGTTACTGGTTTAGCGAAGTTAATAATCGTTGGTTTTCTACTTTCCGTATTCAGTAACAATAACCAGTTACGAGTATTATGAATAACATTATCAAAAAACCAATTGCTTCCTTAGGATATGATTTTATACCAAAAGAATTTATTCCAAAAGGTAAGAATGAATACTATCTCCGTAATATTCAAAATCGCAGTGGCATCAACTACAGAAAACTTACTGCTGCGGAAATTAAAACACTGGAAAGCAATGCCAATAGTTCCAACGACTGGACTAACGTACTGGTGTCGGATGCTTTTAATCCCAACCTGGTAAAAAACTGTGCCTTTTATGGCCTTGTTCGTATCGGCAAACTGGAACCCTACTTTGTGGAGTTTAATAATTTGCGCATGCCGGTAGGGCTTTACAACAGCACCATTATCAGTTGTGATATTGGCGACAATGTGGTTATTGATAACGTCAATTTCATGAGTCATTATATAACCGGCAATGAAGTAATACTGGTAAACATCAATGAACTCGCAACAACCGACCATTCCAAATTTGGCAACGGTGTATTAAAGAAAGGCGAAAAAGAAGATGTACGGATCTGGATGGAGGTATGCAATGAAAATGCAGGTCGTAGAATTTTACCTTTTAATGGTATGCTCGCCGGCGATGCCTGGCTTTGGTCAAAATACCGTGATGATGAAAAACTGCTGCAAAAGTTCAAAGAGTTTACTGATAACAGATTTGATACAAAAAGAGGTTACTATGGAAAAATAGGTGACAGAACGGTTATTAAAAATTGTGGCATCATCAAAGATGTATGGTTTGGCAGTGATGCGTACATAAAAGGAGCCAACAAACTGAAAAACCTGACCATTAATTCCGGCCCTGGTGCTATATCCCAGATCGGTGAGGGCTGCGAACTGGTAAATGGCATTGTTGGATTTGGCTGTCGCATATTTTATGGAGTTAAAGCGGTTCGCTTTATGATGGGCTCCAATTCACAATTAAAATATGGAGCAAGATTGATCAATTCCTATCTCGGCGATAACTCCACGATTTCCTGTTGCGAAGTATTGAATTCCCTTATTTTTCCTGCACATGAGCAACACCACAATAATTCATTCTTATGTGCTGCCACCGTGTTGGGGCAAAGCAATATGGCTGCCGGAGCTACGATTGGTTCCAATCACAATTCAAGAAGTGCTGATGGTGAAATTATTGCAGGCCGGGGTTTCTGGCCTGGCTTATGCGTAAGCCTCAAGCATAATTCTAAATTTGCCTCCTATACGTTAATTGCAAAAGGCGACTTTCCCGCTGAACTTAATATTCCGATTCCTTTCTCATTGGTATGTAATGAAGTAAGCAGCGATAAACTAACGGTGATGCCCGGTTATTGGTTTATGTATAATATGTACGCCCTGGCCCGCAATGCAGGAAAGTATGTAAGCCGTGATAAAAGAGAAGACAAATCACAGGTGTTAGAATATGATTACCTGGCACCGGATAGCATAAACGAAATGGTGGAATCATTAGTATTACTCAAAAAAGCTACGGCAAAAGCCTGGTCAAAGAAGAATAATAAAATAATTGCCAATACAGACCTGGAAAAGACGGGAGAAAGTTTATTGGAAAAAAATACAGAAGAGATAGACAAACTTGAAATTCTGGCAGAGGGTTTTGAGAATAGTCACCGCAAAGTTCAATTGACAAAGGTAACTGCCGCTTACCGGCTGTTTAAAGAATTGGTTATTTATCATGGCACTCTCCAACTTATTCAACTGATCGACCAGCGAAATATTCCATCCTGGCAAAAGCTTCTTCAAGCATTACCAGCAACACCTATCCGTAATCAATGGAAAAATATTGGTGGTCAGCTAATCCCTGAAACGGCGGTGGCATCCCTGGTTCGCAATATTCGTTCCGGCAAAATTATCAGTTGGGATGAAATACATGCCTTCTATAATAAAAAAAGCATGGGGTATGCTGCCGAAAAATTCCAACATGCTTTTGCTTCTTTGCTGGAAATACTAAAGATCACACCAAAGAAATTCACTAAAAGAATTTTTATCAGCTTACTGCAACAAGCAGTTGCTACCAGAGAATGGATGACAAGAGGCATTTACGAATCAAGAGCCAAGGATTACAAGAATCCTTTCCGAAAAATGGTGTATGAAACAGATCAGGAAATGGAAAAGGTAATTGGCAAATTAAAAGATAACAGTTTTATTTTGAAGCAACAGGAGGAAACAATCGCTTTTATCAAACAGGTTGAAGGTATTATTCACAAATTTTGATAAGCTTGCCCACCTGACCCCTTGGGAGTGAAAGCATTTTTCTATCATTGACATCCCCGCCTCCCGGATTTTTAATTCCTCTTTGCAATAGGATCGTATATCGCATGAAATCCTGCCTGGTAGCAGATCGTGTAATATACTACATCAAAAAGGTAGTGCCTGAACGGTTTCTTTCTCTCCCCTATTTTTATAACCAACGCTGCGGTAAGAGCCGCTCTTTGTATGAAATTATTCAGGTGATACTGATCAGTAAACATTACCAATACAGAAGTGGAGAAAGGAAATTTTGGACCTTTTGCCGGGTCACCATCTTTATAC
The DNA here is from genome assembly GCA_046596865.1 of Chitinophagaceae bacterium. Classification (GTDB taxonomy): domain Bacteria; phylum Bacteroidota; class Bacteroidia; order Chitinophagales; family Chitinophagaceae; genus JJ008. Next base: position 2,454 of record JBKJLR010000225.1, on the reverse strand, counting down.
TTGTTTTTGAAACTAAAAGCAGGATAAAACCACTGGTCATTTGCTTTTGGGAAAATATCTTCAAACCCAAAATAATTGAACTGCAAACCTTCATTAAATCCTTTGGCAGCACCTGAAGTGAAAAGAAGTCCACCCGATAAAATCTTGTTGCCATCCAGGCGCCAGCGTTTGCTTTTGGCAATTCTTACTTTTCCGGTACTGAGAGCAGTGGGGACAGTTCGTTTTGGAACATTGTGATATGCAGAATTTCCCTGAATAGCATCATCGGTATTCATTTGACCATAAGAGAGGAGGTTAAAAAATAATACGGGAAAAATGATAAATTTCATATTGAACAGATTGGTGGTTACAAATTAACAGCGGCTGTTCAAAAGGAAGCTTTGGACGGATATATTTACTGATATACATCAGGCAATTAGTCTTTCATAAGTGATAATGGAAGATAGAGGGTGTTTCAGAGAAGATAGATTTTGGAAGAGGCAAAAGCAGTAAGCAGGATCAGAATGCCAAATTAGTTACCCGCTTGTAAGAATGCAAGAAATTAGCGATAAATATTATCAGACTCGTAGTTCTACTATTATTTTAATAAACGGTGCTAACTGGTGACAGTGAAACAAGCATAAAAAAAATCCCCCCATCTGACACAGGAGGAAGTTCTTATTAAAACATTGTGGATAGCAATATGATATTTACATTTTAGGCTTTTCTTCTTCCATCTTCTTTTTCATGGTATCTTTCATATTATCCATCTTCTCGTTCATTTTCTCGTCCATTTTTTTTGTCATTGTATCTTCCATTTTGTCTTTCATGCCATCCATTTTTTCCTCCATTTTGGCATCATCAGCTTTTTTTTCATTATTGCAGGCAGTCATGATACCAGCAATAGCGATAACTACGAATACTTTTTTCATTGTCTTTTTATTTTAGGTTATTGCTCAAAAAATTTAAGCAAGTAAAGAAAAAGATTATGAAAGACTTAAACTGTCAGCTAATTGACTATTTCTGCCTGAAAAAAATTCTTACCGGAATTCCTGTAAGACTAAAATTTAGCCGCAATTGATTTTCCAGGTAATTTTTATATGGCTGTTTAATATCATCAGGAAAATTACAGAAAAATGCAAAGGAAGGAACTGCTGTAGGTATTTGAGTAATAAATTTAATTTTAATAGCGTTGCCTCTTACTACCGGTGGGCTATAAGATTGTATTGACTTCAGCATAATATCATTCAGCTTCGAGGTTGGTATTTTTTGTTGCCGGTTATCATATACTTCCAAGGCTATTTCAATGGCTTTAAATATTCTTGTTTTTTCTTTGGCGGAAACAAATACGATGGGCACATCATTAAAAGGTGCCAATTTTTTCTTCAATTCAATTTCATATTCTTTGGCCGTATTGGTTTCTTTACCTACCAAATCCCATTTGTTGACCAGCACAACAATACCTTTTCCTTTTTTAGCTGCCAGGCTGAATATGTTAAGGTCCTGCGCAACAATTCCTTTTTCCGCATCCAGCATCAGTAAACAAACATCCGCTTCATCTACGGCCTTAATGGCACGGATAACGGAATAGAATTCCAGATCTTCATGCACCTTAGCCTTACGACGGATACCTGCTGTATCAATTAATACGAATTCTTTTTGAAAAAGATTGTAATGGGTATGAATTGTATCCCGGGTAGTACCGGCAATATCACTTACTATAGTTCTCTCCTCGCCTATCAATGCATTCAGCAGCGAAGATTTTCCCGTGTTTGGCTGTCCGATGATAGCAAACTTGGGCAATGCATCAATTTCTTTAGTTTCTTCTGATGCATCTTCTGTTATCAGGTCTGCGACTGCATCCAATAATTCACCTGTGCCGCTGCCACTTGCTGCTGCAATAAAGAATATATGTTCGAACCCCATGCTGTAGAACTCTGATGCCTCCATCAATCTTTCGTTACTATCTACTTTGTTTACGGTAAGAAAAACAGGCTTGGTGCTTTTACGCAATATGCTGGCCATAGAGTCATCCAGATTAGTTATTCCGGTAGCGGCATCCACCATAAAAATGATTGCATTGGCTTCCTCCACCGCCACTAATACCTGTTTTGCAATTTCTTTTTCAAAGATATCATCACTGCCTGCCACAAAACCGCCGGTATCAATAACATTGTACGTTTTGCCGTTCCAATCGGTAACACCGTACTGACGGTCACGGGTCACACCGCTTACATCATCCACAATGGCCTTTCTTTCTTCGAGCAAACGATTGAAGAGTGTACTCTTTCCCACATTAGGCCTTCCTACTATTGCTACTGTAAATGACATAATACAAATTCATGGTTGATAGCTCATGGGTCATGGGTCTTTCTGTTATGTACGATCAACCATGAACTATGAACCGTTTTAATATCCGTATTCCTTCAACTGCATCTCATTCTCTCTCCACTTCGGTTTCACTTTTACAAATAA
>JBKJLR010000218.1:0-5786 GCA_046596865.1 Chitinophagaceae bacterium | reverse complement strand
CAGGTAATACAAATACTGATGATGTTACTGTTACTAAAACTAACGAACCACAGCAAGGAGTAACGCCTGCCACCCGGGCAGCCGGAGAAAAAACGGATCAGTATAAAACACAACCTGTAGCTGCTGAAAAGAAAGAGATTGCCCGCAGGGACTCTGAAAATAAATTAAAAACCAAGAGCCCGGAAAATGATAAAGATGGAATAAAAGATCAGGCAAGTCCACAAAACAACAGGTCCATTGCTTCCAACCGCAGGAGTGAAGATCAAAATGTCAACCGGGACCAGGCAAGCAATATATTTCGTGGCCGGGTTACTGATACCGATAACAATGGTGTACCCTTTGCCAATGTAACTAATGTACAGGATAATAATGCGGGTACCTATACGGATGTAAGGGGTTATTTCAACCTTACCTATCCCGACTCTGTGCTGAATGTACAGGTGAGATCTATTGGTTTTGAAAATAACAATATACAGCTGAGAAATTCCGTGAATAATAACCAGGTAGTACTACAGGACGATCGTAAAAGCTTAACGGAAGTGGTACTCAGCAAGCAAAAACCAAATGCCACTGCCCGCAACCGTGATGGCAATATGAAACTGGAAGAACCTGAACCTGCTGACGGATGGGAAAATTATGACACTTACCTGACCAACAACCTTGAAGTGCCTGAAGATCTAAAGAACAGGCAAACTAATAATGGCGAAGTACAAGTTTCCTTTGAAGTAGATAAAAAAGGCGAACCCACTAATATTAAAGTTGAAAAATCTCTTTGCAGTAAATGCGATAAAGAGGCCATCCGCCTTGTAAAAGAAGGGCCAAAATGGAAACGCAGGGCCAAAAAAGGCAGAACTACTGTTACCATTAATTTTTAAAGGCCATTCCCGTTTCTTCCACCCCATTCGCAGTTGTTTTCCTAACTTCGCCTTTCTAAAAAGCTGGATGAAAAAGCTATTACCAATACGGATGATTATTGGCAGCGAATATCATGAAGCAATAATTCAAAAAAAATAAACACATGAAAAAACTATTTATTACGGCCATTGCAGTATGTACTTTACTCATTGCTGATGCACAGTTAAAAACACCTGCGCCCAGTCCTACACAAACCATTAAACAAGACTTTGGTCTTGCCTCTGTTGAACTTTCGTATTCCCGACCAGGAATGAAAGGAAGAAAAATTTTTGGGGACCTGGTCCCTTTTGGAAACGTTTGGCGAACGGGTGCTAACCAGGCCACTACCCTCACATTTGGAGAAGATGTTATAATTGGAGGCAAAAAAGTTACTGCCGGTAAATATGGCTTGCTGACTATTCCGGATAAAAGTAACTGGACAATTATTATCACCAAACAACTGGATGTAACAAGCCCCGCCGCTTATAAAATGGAGCAGGATGTAGTTAGAGTAATGGCCGAGCCCATGAAGATGAAAGATGTTATGGAAACTTTTACCATGCAATTTTCCAATATAAAACCCGCCTCCCTGGATTTACAAATGATGTGGGACAACACGGTTGTTACATTACCTGTTACCGTGGATGTGGAAACAAAAGTAATGGCACAGATAGACCAGTTAATGAATAAAGACAACCGTCCTTATTTTAATGCAGCTATGTACTATATGGATAACGGAAAAGATATGAACCAGGCATTGACATGGTTAGACAAAGCGCTGATAGCACAACCGGAAGCTTTCTGGATTCATCATCAAAGAGCCAATGCGCTGGCTAAACTAGGCAAGAAAGAAGATGCAAAAATGGCCGCAAACAAATCAATTGAGCTGGCTACTAAAGCAAAGAATGATGACTATGTGAAACTGAATGAGAAATTGCTGGCTGAGCTGAATAAATAAAAAACTAAACCTGGCCCCCTAAATTCCAAGGGGGACCTGAGTGTCAGATACTTTTAATAGCCCTCTTATGGGGCTATTTTTTTTGCTAAGATTTTATTGAGTATCAGGCTAAAGAATATTACACCGAATGCACCGATAGGATTGAGCCAGAGGAATCCCATTTTCAGTACCGGTGGATTTGTTTTAGTAAGAATAAAAACGGTCAATACCAGCAACTCTGCTAATACAGCTGCCCAAAATACCACATGACCGCTGGTAATTTTTTTAATAAAAAAAGCTACTAAAAAAACACCCAATATTACGCCGTAAAAAAGTGAACCTAATACATTGACAGCTTCTATAAGGCTGTTGCCGATATTGTAAGTGAACATGGCAACTATAATGCAAAAGATCCCCCATGCTAAAGTATACCATTTGGATAGCCGGTATTCCTCTTCACCCGATTCTTTCTTTTTCGTAAACCGCCGGTGAAAATCTATCATGGTACAAGAGGCCAGGGAATTAATGGCTGCCGCAATGCTACCCCATGATGCAAGGAAGATGATAGCAATTAATAAACCTACCAGGCCAACCGGCAGGTTGTCCACCACAAAACGGAGAAAAATATAATTGGTGTCATTGTTATCGCCGCCTATTTCTTTCGTCTTCACCCATCCTTTTACTTTTGCCCGCAATATATTCGCCGAATCCTGGAGATTTTGTAATTCCGATACATGTTCTTCCTCCTTTACTTTATCATGATTATCAGAAGCAGTGGAATAATTGATAACGGCTTGTTGCTTTAGAGCAGTGATTTCATTATACTGCTGCTGTACCACCCCGAAAGAATCTTTATACACCGCTGATTGTTCTAATTTTTTCACCTGCACTTCATTAAAAAAAATGGGTGCATTATTAAACTGATAAAAAGTAAACACCAATGCCCCAATCAGTAATATCATGAATTGCATCGGCACTTTCACCAGCCCGTTCATCAGCAATCCCATCCGGCTTTGTTTCAACGATCTTGCGGTAAGATAACGGCCCACCTGTGATTGGTCTGTACCAAAATAGGAGAGAGCTAAAAAAAAACCACCTATCAAACCACTGAATAAGTTATACTGATCACTCCAGTTGAAATGTCCTTTTTCGAAACCAGTGGTGATAACATTCAGTTTTCCCATTTTTCCGCTCACTTCCAACGCATCCGTGAAGCTTACATTTTTGGGCAACATATTCACTACCATGTACGCAGCCAGGAACATTCCGATGAATATAATGATAAGTTGTAACTGTTGTGTGTAGGCAACAGCTTTTGCACCACCGCTCATTGTGTAAATGATAAGCAGCCCACCCATCAGGATATTAGTATAATAAATGTTCCAGCCGAATAAGGATGAAAGAATAATTGAAGGGGCAAACACACTGATGCCGGTGGACAGGCCTCTCTGCAAAAGAAATAAAAACGAAGTAAGTGTTCTCGTTTTGTTATCAAACCTGTTCTCTAAATATTCATAGGCTGTATAAACTTTCAACCTGCTGAAAATGGGAACGAAAAAAATACAGATCACAATCATCGCCAGCGGAATACCAAAATAATATTGTACGAACCGCATCCCATCAGTGTAAGCTTGCCCGGGTGCAGATAAAAAAGTAATAGCACTCGCCTGTGTACCCATAATGCTGAGTAACACCATTCCCCACGGTAAACTCCGGTTGCTGAGAAAATATCCATCCAGGTTACGGGAAGTACGGCTTTTATACAAACCATATGAAATTATGGAAAGCAGGGTGACCACCAGTACTATCCAATCCAGCTGGTTCATGAAAATCTTTTAGTGAAAAATGTAAAAAGGATAATGAGCACCACCAGGAAAACAATCACCAGGACATACCAATAGTTCCAGTTTTTAAAGAAAGGCGCCTTATCGTTATCAGGTGTTTGCATCTTATCTTTTTCGTGTTGTTCTTAACCAGCCTGTCAGCACAATCACAATACCGAGAACCAACCCGATTAAAATTCCAACTTTTACTCTTTTTATCAATATGCCCAATACTAATCCTATTACGATGGCAAAAATAAAAGCCATCTCTCCCCTTCTTATACTTGGTTTTCGTTCTGCACTCATAATTCTGGAAATTCAATTTAATAGCATATCCCCCTGTCTTTACAGTAGCGACAGGGTGAGAGGTTCATTTAAAATCCTTTTTTCTTATTCAAGGCAATAATATTCGCCAGTAACCTGTATGCACCCGGCACACCTGCCGGCAACTCCCGGAAGAAAACAATACCGGTATAAGTAAACCAGCCCTTACCATATTTTGTAACGATCAAACTTCCGTCGTCTGATTTTTCACCGGGATCATTCATGCCAATTAATTTTTCAAACTTACCGGAGGTGTCACTGGCATGATAAATACTTCTTTCCTGTACCCAGCCCTTGAAATCATCTGGTGTAATTTTATTGGGGAAATTAAATACAGGGTGTTCTGGTTTTAATAAAGTAACCGCAGCATTTTCATCTGTTACCCGGGTTCTTGTTATATCAAAATTATACGGACCAATCTTTGCTCTTACAGGCCCTATCTGGTTGCTGGTATTATATTGTACAATTAAATTACCACCTTCCTGTACATATTTCATCAGTTTATCATAATAGTTATTCATCCAGGCATGTGTGTTGTAGGCCCTTACACCCGTAATGATGGCATCAAATTGGTTAAGATTATTTTTTGAAAGTTCTTTGTTTGAAAGCAACGTTACTTCATAACCCATCTGTTCCAATGATTCGGGTACTTTGTCACCTGCCCCGGTGATGTACCCTATCTTTTTTCCATAGGTTTTCAGGTCTAGTTTTTTATTGGACACTGTAGCCGTGGTAAAATAGCTGATGTAAGGAATATGGTCGTATTTTACTTCCCTCATCCCCTGTTGAAAGATATTTTCGCTATTATTATCAGCTTGTACACCAAAAGAATAATCATTGTCGATGCCGGCTTTAACCGTGTAGTTAACCGCAACTGTTTTATTTTTTTCTTCGAAAACAAATTTATCCGGGCTGTATTGAATTTTTACATTATCCTTTTTTTCAGTAACTGCATCTTTTAGTATTCCGGAAAATGCTTTTTTCTTTGAGATTAAATTCAGGGAGCCACTAAATTCATTATTACCTTTTGAGATTTTTACTTTTTCATCAACAGAAACTAAAACCGGCGGAAGCACCACCAATGGTTCATACAATTCTCCCCGCACCGGATCAGTAAACTTATATTTAACAGGTTTAGAAAATTGTATATCCTGTCCTTCAATATTTAAATCCACCAATAGAAAAAAAGAAGACTCCACATCAGGCTGACCAATATAAGCCTGGTTAGTAACATTAAAATATCCTTCTTCTTTTTTATTTTCAAGCCAGTAAGGTTGTGTTTGCTGTGTTAGTGGATGGACATAATAGGTTTTAGAAAAGTTAAGATTTTTATTTTTTGCTAACGATTGATTAAACAATGAATCAAACAATTGACCGGCAGTAATATTTACTTTTTTAAGTATGGCATTTACTCCCAACCTGTTGTTGAAGGAGAAATTAATCCGGATTGAATCTGTTTTGACGGCAAACTGTTCTCCTGTGGTGGCGTCGATAAACAGGCCACTGCATTGTTGTATCAGTTGCTTTATTTCTTCCAATTTTTTGATGGGCCAATATCCAACCGGCATATTTTTAATCGCTGCGTACAATTGTACTAAAGCCTTCACCGATTTCTCAGGATGTAAAAAATCAAAGGAAACAGAAATATCATCAATCATTTTTGCAATATCCCCGCCGCCCTGAATTTTTTTCCACGTTAAATCAACCCCGTCCAGTAAATCATTTACCGGCTGGTCTCCCTTGGTGGCTTTGAAAAATTCCAGTGCCTCTCCCCTGGTGGCCGGCACACCAAAGCCCTGGCTTTTATG